>NZ_JBFNXK010000007.1:0-246438 GCF_046054165.1 Celerinatantimonas marina
TTTTGTCATAGAACACCTCTTGCTATGGCACGTACTTTACCATCTTAATTGGTGTCCGGGATCATTAAACCACTATAGGGTAATGGTGAACTTGATTGACTGTTGCATTAAAACCGGCCTCAGCAATATCGTCTGAGGAAACATTATCGTTGCGAATAAACCGGTAAGCACCCTCCATGCTTGCTGGTGAAGGGGAAGATTTGACTACCGATTTGCCTGGATGCTGAGCTAAGTCTGAAGCCATTTTTACGAGTCTAGCCGTTCTTCTTGGGTCTCCAAGTTTAGCATGCCCAAATTGTTCTTCAGCCCAATCATTATTGCTTTTTATCATTTCAGGTATCCTCAACTAAGCCCATCCGTTGAAGCTCTGATCGTGAAGCAAGAATTTAGTTCAAAAAAAGTCCCTCACATCATGTGAGGGACTTCTGTATAAAAGACAGCCGCCTTTGGCGGCTATCTTATGAGCAAAACTTGGGTTTAAGAGAGAGCCCATGATGGTGTTTTTTATGCTCAGCTTACTTCAATCTTTGATGTAAGAGCTAAATGTGACTGTATGGCAATCACGTTACAACTGCTGTTTGAGCCCAGCCAGCTGATGCCAATATCCATTTACATCATCACCTAATGGCGATTTTTCTCCCTGAGCCGCTTGTTTAAAGCGCTCTAACACCTGAAGGGTTTGCTGGTAGCTTGGGCTGATTCGGATCACATCAACCAGTTCTTCCATTGATGTTTGGTCCTGACTTAAGTTGTAGCACTGCCCGGATTGGGTCTGGATCCCGTTCAATACAAAAACGGGTTGTCCTTCTTGGCTTTTGACTAGCCGTCCTTCAGGATAATCCAGGCAACACAGCTGACAGTCATCTTTACCCCGATTGAGTGACCGAGCTGTAAAACAGCGGGCCGAGTAGGCCAACGGCAGATGCCCGTAAGCAAAAACCTCCACTTCCAGAGACTCTCGCAAGGGCGCTTCAAGTTCATTTAGCAGTGATTGTAACCAATCACGAGAGAGTTCAACCGGCATAACATAACGTCGCATCCCTTGGCCAATGAGCACTTTAAGCGTTGCTGCATTATAGGCATTAATCGCTGGACCACAGACAAAAGGCAGTTTTTGCGCACGGATCAGTTCAATAGCGCCCACATCATTAGCTTCGATCATAAACTCGCCATTATCACAATAACGTTGTAGTTCATTGATCTCTGATGGCGCTTGTAGCAGAGCCTGAGTGGATAAAACCACCTGTTTCCCACAGGCGGCCACCGCTTTGGCTAGTGCAATCCAGTCGCTTGCTTTGAGTTCGCGGCGTTTATTACAAACCGTTTCCCCCAAGTAAACGATATCCGCATCGCTTTTTGCAATCTCCTGATAAAATGCTTCAACTTCAGTTCGCGGCCAAAAATACAGAATTGGCCCAATGGCGTATTGCATGAATTTTTCCTTACTGCCAAGCACGATGGTATGCGCCTAAGGTGGTTTGCTGGCCTTCACTTAATTTTCCAAGTGTGGCCATACCTTCTTCTGGAGCTTGATAATGTTCCGGATCAGCCAGATAGCGATCAATCGCCTGACGCCAGACTCGGGTCACCTGTTCGACATAGGCCGGGCTACGTTGGCGACCTTCGATTTTGACGGCGGAAATACCGGCGGCAAATAACTCTGGTAACATGGTGAGTGTATTGAGGCTGGTCGGCTCTTCCAACGCATGAAAGCACTGACCATCCACATCAAAACGGCCTTTACACAGAGTGGGGTAGGCCGCTGACTCATTTTGATCATAGCGGTCAATCAATACCTCATTAAGGCGTGATTCCAGCCCTTGATCCGTTTGTTGCCACCGAACAAAACTTGCCGGTGAACAGGCCCCTACTGTATTCGGCGATTCTCCAGTCAAATAAGAGGATAGATAGCAGCGACCTTCGGACATGATACACAGGCTACCAAAGGCAAAGACTTCTAATTCGATATCCGGACGAAGCCGCGCCAATTGTTTAACCTGATGGATGGATAGTACCCGAGGCAGCACCACTCGTTTGATGTTGAATAGATGATGGTAGAAGTCGATGGCCGCCGTGTTGGTGGCAGAAGCTTGTACCGATAGATGGATTTCCAGATCCGGATATCGAGTCGCGGCATATTCCAGCAAACTGATATCAGCCAGAATTACTGCATCGGCTCCTAAGTCGACCGCACTGTCCACCGCTTGATTCCAGATTTTTTGCTGGCCCGGATGCGCAAAGGTATTGATGGCTACATGCAATTTGCGGTGGTGGTGATGAATGTAATCCGCCGCTTGAACTAGCCGTTTCCCCGTAAAATTGAGTCCCGCAAAATTACGAGCATTAGTTGCATCTTTGAATCCGATGTAAACGGCATCCGCCCCTTCATCGACTGCTTTTTTTACGGAAGGCAGACTTCCCGCAGGACACAATAACTCCATAATAATAAACTACTATTTGAATCATGGCGCTATTGTAATGAGATCGAGCTGATTTTGTTTTGATTCAGTTCAGGTTTCAGTGCCCGATAATTAGATAATATAAGCTAAGTTATATGACTTATAAATGAATAGAGGGACCATAATGCCGCTATCGCTCGTGCAACGACTTAAACATCGGGTTGTTGAAAATATGCCTCGTATGTTACGTGTTCCAGTGACTTTAGTACCTTTTAGTTTGCAGCGTCCAGTGCTTGAATTGGCGCTCAATCAGTTATTAAAAGAGTCCATAAATGAAGGCGAACTCGATTTTCTGGAGGGGCGTTGGGTTGCTCTGCAAATTAGTGATATCGGTGGGCGTTGGTTCATTACGTGCAAAAATGGGCAAATTGTCGTTGCCGATAAAACAGTTCGTTATGATGTTTTGTTTTCAGGTGAATTAAATGACTTTGTGCTGATGATGGGGCGTAAGGAAGATCCTGATACGTTATTTTTCCATCGTCGCTTAGTGATCGAGGGGGATACCCAGTTAGGATTAGAGGTCAAAAATCTACTGGATAACATCGATTATGATCAGTTACCGCATCTTATTTCTCAAGTGTTGGATTTAGCATCGGGCTGGGTTGCCTCCACTGCTGCAGAAGCGACTCCAGTTCCGGAACATGCGGCCTGAGCATACGACCTCAAGCGCGGTAGTTTAACTTTTGGGTTTAAGTTCGCCGCGCTGATAGCTTAAATCAGCCGATAGCTGGTGGCCCTTTTGCTGAATTAGGTGGTTCTGTAGCCCTTGTTCGATCCAGCCCATAAACTGACTCGGGATAATGCTTTCTAAAAATGGAGCATCTGCGGTGGCATGCAGCTCTGCGGTGCTGTTCTGCAAAAGCAAGACACTGTCTAGTGTCGAGTGACCGATGTTGGTTGGATTGATCGCCAAAGAAGCTTGTAGATCTAAATGTCCCTGACTGTTTGCCAGATGGAGCGGATCAATATGAATCGTGAGCCCGTGAGCGACCAGCGGTGAGAGCTGTTCCTGCCAATGAGATAAATCAGACCGTAAATCGTTAAAACGAGTAATGGCATTATCAGAGGCCTGCATCGTGATTTGGGCTTCACTTTGTTTAAGGTCGAGGGGGAGGCCCCCATTACGCCAATGTAATTTATCTAAAAATAGCTGCGTGTGATAGTTTGATAATGGTTGCCCATTGGTTAATTGAATCTGCCCCTTGATCCCATCTACCTCAAATTGATTCTCTTTATCTTGAAAGCGTAATTGTGCCAGCTGGAATAGATGTTTCCATTGTAATCGACCATTTTTAGTCGTTTTTGGCTGATCGAGTTTCATCACCGAAGTGAACTGAAATTGGTGGATCGTAAATAAATCACCTTGATAATCAGGGATTGCTATCTGATTGGTAATTTGTGACAGGTTCATCTGTGTATTCAGGCGAGTAGCCTGAAATAATTTATAGTCAGAATGGATTCGATGTTGCCCGCTAATCGAGAGTGAAAACGGGTGCCATTGCCATTGGCTTGTCAATATAGTTTGTTGATCAAGTTGAACAACGGCTGAAGGTGTAAATCCCCATTGATGAACTTTTATCGTGATATCACGGGGGATCTGATCGGCCAATATGACCTGATAGTGCCCCTCACTGCTTAAATATCCCCATTGATAGGGTTTGACTTCAGTGACCAGATGGGACTGGCTGAGTTGTGTTAACAGCCGATGACTCGCCCAACCATTGGCAAATGGCAAAACAACAGTAATGATGATGCTAAAAACAATCAGAATCAGCAGAGGCCAAAATAAACGACGCACCAGCATAGGACCCATTCCCTATGGTCAAAATAATAAATTAAGATTACTGCAAATCTTTAACATGCAGTATCACGAATTTTTCAAGTAACTCTTCTTCTGTTTCCTGATGTGCAGGGTCGACGATAATACAATCGATAGGACAAACTTTCATACAGGTTGGCTCAGGATAATGTCCCTGGCATTCCGTACAGCGATTGGGATCGATTCGGGTCTTTTCCCCATCATAACTGATGGCCTGATTGGGACATTCAGGTTCACACATATCACAGTCGATGCAGTTGTCTTTAATGAGTAATGCCATATCGATTAACTAGTTCAATAACCTATAAAATTTGGTAAATTGCCGGATTAATTCACATCCTCTCTCGGTGATCGTTCTGAAGCTCGATACCGTAGTTTTCATAGATGTGTATCACAATTCCTAAACAATGGGATTGCTACAAACATATGTTTGATCATACAGGGCAAAAGCGGTTAGAGAAATATGAAACTAATACTTTTTTACGAAGCTTAGTCAACGTTGAGAAAGCACAAGGTTAAGATGAATGTCAGAGAGCATCCATTCAGCGCCGCCGATCATGTGACGGATTTGCGCGATAGTTGACATGCCACAGCAAATGAGCACCGGAACGGGCCACAACTTAGGCCAATGGACCATCAAGAGCCTGCACGAAGGCAAAACGCATTTGATCCACAATGGCCAAGCGATGGTGACCGATGTGGATTTACAGCTTGAGGAGTATCGCCAATGAAGGTTCAAGCCAAACAAGGGCAACTGGTCACGGATCTGCTTTACCAACAACTCGGTGATGATAATGACCAGCTTGAAGCGGAGTTCTATGAGCTTAATCCGCAAATCCGCCAAGCGATCTTTCCCAAAACCATGACTGTGATCTTGCCGAACAGGGCAGGTGTCCAGAAAGAAACGAAAGTGACGAGGAGTTGGGATTAGTTCTATTAGATGATAGCTAGATGTATTTTATTAATCGATTTGTCATTATTGATTAACCTAAGCAAGTAGGTTTTTAATATGTCAGCTAATTATCCTCAAGTTGAAGATGTTCAAGAGTTAAAGATGCACAGTGATGCATTGGTTTCGCAAATGATGACATATGGGGCTCAATGTGTTGATGCTCCATTGTTAAGAGAGCAGTTATTGTATGGCACTCAGGTATGGTGTTCTCAGTTAGTTGACCGTTATCAGCGTTCACCTCAAGCCAGTAAAGAGGCAATTATTTCTCATCTTCGACATAAAGCGACCCAGCTTTCGATGGTAGGAGGGCAATTATCTGCGATTAAATATACAGCCGAAAGTATTCTTCATACTCAGCAAGTTGACCCTGAGGATGATATCCCATCGATTCACTGGGCAAAAGATAGCCAAACCAATGTTGTTCATGGGACACAGATTCCTGATATCAATAATGAAATGGGTACGGATTCAGACCGATCAGGTTTAAAACCTTGGGAGAAAGATATAAATCAGTTAGAACAAAAATTAAATATATTTAATAATAATATAAATAGTCCAGTTGGGTTTATTGCTAGTGCGGCTCAAATAAAAGCTGAAAACAAATTGGCAACAGAACGTGTAATGTTCACTGACGAGTTAAGGTTTTATAGAACGGTTGTTTTACAGGGTGAACGCTGGAGTAGGGTTGCTGGCACAGCAGGGTTGCTTATTATTATTGGTAGCACTATTAATGATGAATATACAATGTGGCAGGAAGGTGCATCAACACAGCAGTTAGAAATTCGAGCGCTGAGTGGTATATTTGACATTATAGCTACTGTTGTTGGATTCTTAGGCCCATGGGGAGTCGCTGCATCATTAATCTATTATGGTATAGAGATGGGTATGGAGTATGAAGGGATAAATCAAAATCCATTAATCTATCTTTATGAACATGAACTTAAAGGCGTCTTAGAGTATGTGGAAGATCTTCTTTAATATTTATTGCTTCCTTAAGCGGGGAAGAATCACTGTAAGTGGCGTGGAAACTTGTGTGATGCTTTCCTCGACATTTGTTGTTCTGGTTTTTTCCGTAACAGTTTTCTTTATTGTCGTTTATCTAAAATTATATGCATTTGCAGATTATGTCATTGCTCATAAATATTTAATGTTAGGTTTGCACGTTTTTTTAGGAATGTTATTGTTCTTCTATGGCGAAAAAAAATGTCTGCATTTTTTTTACCAAAAAATGAATAAATTTTAGTTTTTCTCTTTATCATTCATTCCCCCTAGGCACCATTCGGTGGCCTTTTTCATTTCTGAGACCTTCCCATGTTCAAACTAACCGGAAAAAATGCCGATCTAATGATGGATCGGCTTCAGTCGTGGCATCTAAAAGATGGCAACGGCACTGAGGGCGATTCGCTCTCACTCACTATTAATTCATCGGATATTGACGGTATTCCGCCCAAAGGCGAGCAGTATACTGTTTACCTTGGCAACGTGAAGCGCGATGTGTTTCAAATCAGCCAACACACGGCGACTCGAACGCAAGTTCGGCAATTGTAGATCCAGAATGGATGGTTACATCAATATGTTGAAAATATCAATAAATCATTAGGTTATGTGGTAAAGTCCGATATGGTTACTATCGATAATCTTATGGTATGGACTTTATATGTTAAAAAAATTTCTCACTCTTCTGACTATCCTATTATTGACCTCCTGTGTGTAGTGGCCAAGTGAATTTGGCCACCTGATTAGAGTTCTTTATGACAAAAAGTATGTGAGTCGGGTGGGTGTGCATCGGTCGATGGGAGGAATGGAATACCGCTATCAGTTTTTTATTGAAGGCTTGTGATAAAATCATATCCGTACCATAATACGTACAAGTACAAAAATCCGTACTTATAATGAGGTGTATGATGGATGTAATGAGCTATTCACAATTTCGAGCGCAGTTAGCTAAAACGCTTGATGATGTAAATGATGATCACAAGCCGGTGATGATCACTCGCCAAAATGGCAAGCCTGCGATTGTCATGAGCGTGGAAGATTTCAAAGCCTATGAAGAGACTGCTTATCTCATGGCGAGCCCTAAGAACGCACAGCGGCTTAACGCGGCCATTTCTGAATTAGAAAGTGGTCATGGTAGTGAAAAGGGGCTGATTGAAGAATGATGTTAGTGTGGGCATCCAGTGCCTGGGAAGATTATTTATACTGGCAGCAAACCGATAAAAAGATATTAAAACGCATCAATCAGCTCATTAAAGAAATAAGTCGAGAACCATTTGAAGGCATTGGCGATCCTGAGCCATTAAAACATCAATGGACAGGCTATTGGTCACGACGAATTAATAAGGAACATCGGCTTGTTTATAAAGTTAAAGAGAGCGAAGTTCTGATAGCTCAGTGTCGATATCATTACTAAAAAGCATTCAATCAGAACCCATTTAAATACTCAGCGCTTGTGAGTCATTTTTACATCTGCATGAACGTGTAGCGGGTCCTTTCTTGCCTCTAAATGCTTTATACGAATGCACAGCGCGCGATAAAAAAATTTTTAGCCCCCTAAGTCACCACCAACGGCAGAGCCAAAACTAGCAAAATGGTGGTTGAGGTAGGGGGCGTGACGTGTCACACAATCTAGAATCTTCTTCCCAGTGTAATTAAAGAATACCAACCATTCCCTTTAAAACTTAATTTTTTGTAGTATAATTCGGGATAGCTAAAGTTGATATGTGAGGAATGGTTAATGGCAAGTGTTAACACGCAGCTTATGGGGTTCATTGCGAAGAATATTGAATGTAGCTTCTTTGAGTGCATCCGCGAACAGATCTATATTCGTTATGGTATTGCTGAAAACTTCCTCACAGAACAAATTACCCATACCCCAAAAGGTCGGTTAAGACCGCAAATGCTGCGTTATCTTACTGATGAAGTTTTAGCTGAAGTAGGCGGAGAAGTTCGTCAGACCAGACCGTTAGGAGAACACTATTTAGTTTCGGAGCACGAAAATATTGTCATTTCTCACGTGGCAGTAAAGGCTAATGGACGTGTCCGAGCAGCAGCGCATCGAAAACTCCTCGCTATGGGAAATACAATTTTAGAACCATATACCCCAGATATGTTTCGTGATGACAATGAAGATATACGTGGCAAACTGCATGTTGTAATCATTGTAAGTCAGCCTGAGTCCCAAGCAGCACAGCAAGGAGTCCCTCAAGGAATCTTTATAGCTGTTCCATTTTCTGATTGGTCGGATTATCATGCGTGGCTTTCAATTGACGAGATGATTGAACAGTATCAATCAGAAGATGTTCAAGAAGCGGATGCTGCATGGCCTGTCTTAAAAATTGTGCTTCAGGAACAAGAAAACAAACAAGGTAACGGTGAATAATGAAAACGGGTGTGGGTGGATTTCAACCGCAGCGATTGACGCAAGCTAGAGAAGCTTTAGGACTGACCAAGGTTGCATTAGCAACTTTGGTGAATGTTTCTAGCGCAACGGTGACGCAGTGGGAAAGTGGTAAGCAAAACCCGCAAGAGGATAAATTACAGGCTCTAGCATCTGCGTTAGGGCAAGCATCCCATTGGTTTTTAAAACCCGTTCATGAGTTGGTAAACGGAGCTTATTTTTATCGAGCTCTTTCTGCTGCGACAAAAGGTGGTCGTACAGTCACAAAAACTAAGCTTAATTGGATTATTGAACTGAGCCAAAGCTTAGAAAAATTTGTTGATTGGCCAAAATATAAATTGCCAGCATTAGACAAACCCTTTACATCCATTTCTGATGAAGAAATCGAAGAAATGGCGTTAGAGTATCGAAATGTAGCTGGTTTAGGTTCCGGACCAATTAAGGATTTAATGCTATCAGCTGAAAGTTCAGGTGTTATTTGTGCTCGAAGCGAAATAGGTTACGATAAACTGGATGGATTATCGAATTGGAACTTTGATGATCAACGAGCTTATATTTTATTAGCTTCAGATAAAGATAATGGGATTCGTAGCCGCTTTGATTTAGCGCACGAGATAGGTCATATGGTACTTCATCGTTCTATGCCTGTTGAGAAATTAACGATTCAAAATCATAAAGAAATAGAAAGACAAGCTAATTTATTTGCAAGTAGCTTGTTATTACCTGAATCAGGTTTTGCTAAAGAATTAAACTCGCCAACATTAGAAACATTTCTAACTCTAAAACCGAGATGGAAAGTTTCAATGGCTGCAATGATTTTTAGAGCACATTCATTAGGTATTTTGACAGATCTTCAATACTCTAATTTGTACAAAAATCTCTCTGCCAAAGGGTGGCGATCAAAAGAGCCATACGATGAGCAAGTGCGACCAGAAAAACCAAAACTACTTCATCGAGCTGTAGATATGCTTGTGAATGCAGGGATGAGTAAAGCTGATTTGCTTGAAATACTCGGGTTACAGGAATCGATGATTGAAGAGTTCGCAGATTTGCCAAAAGGATTCTTTAGTGACAATATTGATGTAGATAACTTACTTACATTCAAGAAAAACAATGTAGAAAATAGTAAAACTAATAAATTCATTGCAAATAATATATATAAATTTGAACGATGAATATATATTACGAGTGTGTAATATACACACTCGATAAAATTACCTATTTGTTATTTTTTCTCCTTTTATAGGCTTTATAGATTCTCTTTATACAAATAATTATCATATGAGATATGATTTCGATAGTAAAAGGATCTGCAAGTGGGAATATTGAAGTAAGTATTGATGATATTAGAATATGAACAATAATTTCTATTATTAACTCACATGACATTAGCCCTCACCAAGTCAATTAGAGTTAAATTTCTAGCTATATCGGAATAGATTTTTCCATCCATTAATCCTCATTTACAATTTGAGTTTTAAATCTGTGTGATTGAGAACTGTTCGTTGACAAGACTGAAGCTTAAACGTGTAACATTTATATTGCCTATACGGGATATAGGGCTTTGGTAAGAATACTCAATCTACTGCGTAGTAGATCATTAAATTCTAATGCTGTCAAGCTGTATTTGCTATTGGTTTGGTTTTGTGCGATAGTAGTAAGCTACTGGCAAAATCCGGTGTCGGGATTGGTCTCCCGCTATCAATAGGCGCATAGTTCCAGCTTTGTGCTGGTTTTTTTATATGTGCGATTCGGCTCGTTTCTATGGTGGGCTGGGTGAGAGCGCTTCGGCGCGCCGTATCCTATTGAGCGGTAAGACCAATCTTACTCAGCTCACCACCCGATGATTGGTCTCGTTAGGTGGTGATATAAGCATCTCAATAGGAGGCTATCATGCCAACTGATATCACTATCTCCGATATTTCTATCCACAAAGATCCTCGTGGTCGCTATTCACTTAATGATCTTCATAAAGCCTCTGGTGGCGAGCGTAAACATGAGCCAGCAGCATGGCTTCGACTTGATCAAACAAATGACCTTATTCAGGAAATTCTAAATACACAGATCTGTGTATTTGAAAATAATCCGGCTCAAGTTATTAACCCTGTGAGCTCTCGCAAAGGTCGATATGGTGGAACGTATGTATGCAAAGAATTGGTTTATTCATATGCGATGTGGATTAGTGCTGCTTTCGCATTAAAGGTGATCCGTGCATACGATGCCCTCGTTTCGGCAACAGAACAAGCACAACCTAAATTGCGCCAATGCACCGCCGAACAATTAACACCTCTGCGCCAAACCGCCGAACGACTCATTACCACAGGCGTGGCCAATATCTATCCGGATATCTGGAAACTCGTTCATCAACGCTTCGATGTTCAACACATCAACCAGCTGTTGCCAGAGCAGGTGAGTGAAGCAGTTGATTATCTCGATGCCATAGAAGGGGAGTTTATCGGCAAACAAGCCGCACTGGCTGCGCCAAAACTCAACCTGAATTTCCCGATGAGTTGGTGGCACCAATACCGGAAAATATTTGAGGTGAGGGGACTTAATCATGTAGACCTCGACAAACCGTGGAACTTCCTTAGCCATTGCTCTATGGCGATGCCTCTGATTCACCCTCTGCGATCTCTTAATTACTCTTCGAACTAGAAAAAGCCGGCTTCAACGTCTCCAATCCGCCCACTTCGAACTGCAGGCGCACCGCTATCACCTAGAAATGAAAGAGCAGAAGTTAGAGAACCTAGCCAAACTTACCCGAGATTACGCAACCCAAGCCCAGCGCTACCTAGGCCGCCACTAACCACTTCCGATTTTCCCCTCCTAAAGGAGGGGAATTCAGGCGTTCAATACTTGGCTAATCGTCCAATCGTTTAAAAGCTTTTTGATAGACTTCGCTTCGTTCACGTTTGCCTACGGCCAGAACAGTGATGACAATGATGTCATCCTGAACTTCATAAACAAGTCGATATCCAGATTGACGGAGTTTAATTTTATATAAACTTTCTGCACCGGAAAGTTTTGCTGATGGCACTCGCGGCTGAATCAGGCGCTCTGAAAGTTTCTTTTTAAACTGCTGCTGAACAGTTGCCCCGAGCTTTTTCCATTCTTTGAGAGCACTTTTCTTAAATTCGAGTTTATAAGTCATCGAGATTAACCGGAATGCTTTCTTCCTCTATGCGTTCTTTAGCGATTGCTACCAGCTCAAGATCGTCAAGTTTATCCATCATCATTTCATAAACTTCAGCAGGGACACAGTAAAATACGGGTTCATTACGGTTTAAAACTGCAATTGGTTCGCCGTGTGCACTCTGCACAACTTTCATTGGATTTGCTTTTAGTTCAGTGATACTCGCAGCAACATCAGTTAAGATTCTTGATGCCATAGATAGCCCTTTTAAATGGTCTTTAATTAGGTCATTTTAGATGGCCGGTTGATATAAGGCAAGCCTGCGTGTAATGCGAAAATCGGTTGTGTTGGTATGAGAAAGAATAAGTGGTATAAGGCTCACTAAAATACTCTAATCCTTCATAATATAATGATTTTTATTATTTAAAATCATGGGATTAGATTCGATAAAAGCATTCTATATTATGAAATGGCTAGTTAAGTGTCTGATATTTCTCACTTGAACGAGAAATTTAAAATCCCTTGCGTGGGGACGGTTTACAGAGAGTTTGTCGTATTACAATTTGATTTTGTGGTACCGGTGACTTGAATAGGTGTATATATAAAATATAACTGATTGATTTTATGTAAAAATTACTGATAGCATCATTTCTGTGAATGACATATAGGGGGGCTGTTTTACCGACATTCGGGATAAATATCATTAGCTTTATGTCATATTTAATCCACTAAAAGCGTGTGTCCATTTTCCCTAAACTGATCCGTGATTATATCAGCCAGCTCAATGTTACTTAGGCCATTCTAACCATTTTCGATTCTCTCTTCTGGAATGAGGGTCAAGCATCAGCAATCAAGTGCGAAAATAATGTATGAAATTTAAACATCATATTACTGATAAATATCAAATAATGATTAGGAAAAAATCTGATTTTAGAAAAAATTTCCTCTATAAAGGGAATTGATTTGTACACCTACTACTGAAGGAGAACTGTGTTATGAACTCATCTCTAATTAATATTGGTATTGATGAAAAAGATCGTATTGAAATTGCTTCAGGATTATCGCGCCTTTTAGCTGATACTTATACGCTTTATATTAAAACGCATTACTATCATTGGAATGTGACTGGCCCAATGTTCAACACATTACATCTCATGTTTGAAACCCAATATAATGAACTGGCATTAGCGGTTGATTTGATCGCCGAACGTATTCGAGCATTAGGTGTCTTCGCTCCTGGAACATATCACGAATTTTCGAAATTGACGGTGATTGATGAAGATACATCTATGCCAAAAGCTGAAGATATGATTAAAAATCTAGTTATTGGTCAGGAAGCTGTTGTTAGAACTGCTCGTTCTCTTTATGAAGTGGTTAACAAAGCAAATGATGAAGCAACAGCTGATCTCTTGACTCAACGTATTCAATTACATGAAAAAACAGCGTGGATGCTGCGTAGTTTGTTAGAATAAATTAAGCCACTGCTATTGGGTTGTTTAACCGAATAGCAGTGTATTTATTGATTGCGGGTCTTATTTTATTTGGCAATCCGTTGCCAAACTGTATTCATCACTAGAAAAAGCTGCTTGTAATTTTTAAGCCGCTCGCTTCTGATTTTCCCTCCAATAGAAGGGAAAATCAGACCTTAAACATGGTTAATGTCTAATCGCTTGAGATACTTCGCTTGGTTCACGTTTGCCTACGGCCAGAACGGTGATGACAATGGGTTGGGATTAAATGCCAAATATGGCAGCAGCTGTAAATTTAACCAGGGGCAGAATCCTGACCTTGGTATAACATAGCCAATTGCTATATCTGTCTATCTTTAAACTTTTGACTAGAAGAAATAACGCATACCAAGCATTACTTCTTGGGTACGGTAATCAATATCGCTCAGTTTTACTGTTGAACCTAAATAATTAGCCTTGTCTGAGGTTGCTTTACCATAATCATTATAGGCATAGGATAAATCTAATACGATATGCTGGGTTGCGGCATAAGTAACGCCTAATTTAGCCTGCCAAGCAAAGTCTGTATGACTATCATTGGTATTTAAACGGACGAATGATGTGCGGTAGTGAACGCGGGAATCTTCCAATTTATTATGACTAACACCAACGCCTAAACCGACATATGGGTGCAACAGCCATTTGTCTTGGTCGAAGTAAGTCGCTAAATCGATTTGGCCAGAAAACATTAAGGTTGTGCTTTTTATAGAAGTCTGGCTAGGTTGATCATATGTTTCGGAGCTGCCAACCATTGTTTTACCGCGCATATCCATTTTAGAGTGGTAGCTTAATGCTACTTCAGTAGTCAACCAAGATAGTTGAGGATAGCGATAACCCAGAGCAATTTCATAACTATTGCTGCGTTTAAAATCGAGGTGATCTTTGAATTTTTCGCTAGTTCCACCGAAGCTTTGATTAATAGTTGTATCTTTATTAAAACCGAAATTCTGACCGAAACCTACTTTGCCGTAGAGCCCTGTAGGCATTGTCGCTGCAGAGGCACTAGCAGATAAAAACAGAAGACCACCAATGACGACTTTCTGCATGAGTTAATTCCTTTTTATAAAATGAATTCGTGAGGGAAATAAGCGGGCGAGTCTAGCGAGGTTATGTGTATGTAACAAGTTGTTTCTTTTGGATAAAGACAAAATCATTAATTAGTATTAATAATTATCTATTTGACCAAGGCCAGAATTCTGGCTGTCTACCTCCCCTAAACTGACACAAAATTAAATGGAGTTTTCTACACTGATAGATGTAGGAGAGAACCATGAAACAATCACGATTTACTGAAACTCAGATCGTCAATATCCTCAGAGAAGTAGATGCCGGGATGAAGGTGGAAGATATATGTCGCAAACATGGCATGAGTTCGGCCACCTATTACAAATGGAAATCAAAATATGGCGGAATGGACGCATCAGAACTGCGACAGGTTAAACGAGTATTACCGAAGCGTATGGCCCATCCATTACACGTTGAAGCCAGGGCCAATCATCAGTGGGTATTAGATTTCATGCATGATGGATTGTCCTGCGGAAAGCGTTTCCGAACATTGAACATTGTTGATGAAGGAACGAGAGAATTTTTAGATGCCTATTTATTTGAATCACTGGAGCAGGTGCAAGAAATGGCGTGGTTCTGGCGACTGGATTACAACGAAGAACGAACGCATGAAAGTATTGGTCATCTGCCACCGGCGGCTTACCGGAAACAACTGGAAAACTCTACTTTAGAGCTGTCTCATTAATGGGAATGTGGACAGAGCATCTCTATTTAAGATGACTATTATTCATTTTATCTATACCTATTTCTTTATTTATCTCATTGAGAATAATCGCCTTTTTTAACTCATTTCCCATTGGAAAGCCTTATTTGAATATGGGCTAAAGAAGGGGAAGTGGTTTTTTTCTGGCGTGATAGATTGGGAACTTGGTTACCTATTTTTTAGATGGATGGCAGGATCAGGCAATAATCAACGCAGATAAGGCAATCAGATCCAAAGCCGAGCCGATATACTAATGCTCCCTTATTTATGAGGCTGATTGAGCCCTGATAAGGTCTGTCGGTTTATCTAAGGAGTAGAAGTACAATCATGAGCATTTCGAGTGAATCCATTGCTTCCCAGAACCCTTCGATGGGGTCTGCATGGTGGGCCATCATGGCAATGATGTTAGGGGTGGCCTCGTTGATTTCGGCGGAACTTTTACCTGTCAGCATGTTGACTCAAATTGCTGCAGAATTAAATATTTCAACCGGAACAGCCGGACAAATGGTGTCGTCTACCGCTATCATGGCGATGATTTCCGGGCTGTTTTTGCCATCGCTTCTTAAGCGGATGGATCGGCGTAATCTGATCTTGGGATTTAGTGTGATGCAAGTGGTTGCCTGTGTGTTAACCGCTATTGCTCCGAATTTCACCTTGTTATTATGCGCCCGAATTTTGTTGGGTCTTGCTATCGGTGGCTTCTGGGCCATTATGACGGCTGTAGCCATGCAACTAGTCCCTGAAAAAATGGTGGCTTCAGCGCTATCGATAATTTTCTCAGGAGTTTCGTTGGCACTGATTCTGGCTGCTCCGCTGGGGAGCTATTTGGGAGGGCAGTTTGGCTGGCGAATCGTATTTGTCGGCGTGGCAGTAATCTCTGCATTTGTATTGTTTATGCAGTGGTTTTCTTTACCATCAGTCCCAAATCATACAGCAGAGAACCATAGTGGTTTATTGGCAACCTTAAACCGCCCCGGCGCTAAATTGGCATTTTTAGCCATGTTGTTAAGTTTCACTGCGAATCAGATGTTGTACATCTATATGCGCCCCTATATGGAAAATTATCTGGGCTTTAATATTAGTCAGGTTGCCATTTCATGGGTATTTTTTGGCGTTGCTAGTTTTATGGGGGCCACTTTCACCGGGGTTTTGGCCCAAAAAGCGTTAAAACAGATCTTGATAGGGATGCCACTGCTTATGATCGCGGTGAGTCTTCTCATGTTAGCCGGGCATGGTTTAAGTCTGGCTGTTTACCCATTAATTGCTAGCTGGGGATTCGTGGGCGCTGTTTTACCGATTGTCTGGTCAACTTGGATCACACGTGCGTTACCTGATGCAGCGGATAGTGCCGGCGGTTTGTTTTCTGCTTGTTTGCAAATTGCGGCAACTTTGGGCGCTATTGTCAGTGGAGCATTGATCGATCATATTGGTATCAGTGCCAACCTTGAAACAACAGGATTGGTGATGATTGTTGCTATGATAGCTACATTCGCTTCTCTAAAACAAAATCGATTGAAATAATAAGAGCGGCCAAGAACAGGGCTGTTCTAAGCTCTGTTCTCTGTTGCGAGTTATTCTCGGAAAAACCGAAAATATTACCCTTATAAAACTAGATTTATGAGTTATTTTGCTGAGCTTATGCAGGTCAAAAGGCTGATCAAATTGTCGTTTTATATTATCGTAATACTCAATATGGTTTAGGTTTATAACCTGAGCAAGGGTAATAAAGCGGTGTGGCTATTCTCTAGTGACATTGTATGGCTTGCTCTGAAAATTATGGGTCGGCGAGTCGCTCATTGATTGAAATAAAGGGGACGGGATGTTTATTCGATTACCGCTTTGTTTTTTTAGTGGGTTACTGCTTATTGTCGTGATGTCTTTTCAAGGAAATGCTGCAACCATGAATTCAGAAAACGGTGAGCTGAACGGCCTCAGCTTGTCATCGATGCAGGTTAAAGTTACTGCGAATGGCCATCATGCTACTTTTCGACTCTATGATACTCAAGCGGCTCATATATTTTTCCAGCAACTTCCTCTCTCATTGGAACTTTCTAACTTTCGTGATGCGCAATGGATGTTTTATCCACCTCAAAGATTACCCGTCCAAGCTAATGAAGCTTATCACGATGGTCAACAGGGGGAATTAAGCTATTACGCGCCTTGGGGCGATGTTTTTATGCTGTATCATGATTTTTACGCAGGTGATGAAATGCATCGGCTTGGCATTTCTGTAACGGGGAAAGATGAAATCGGACGCATGTCTGGAATCGCGCTGATCGAGGCTGACTAGTCGTTTTTTATAACCATAACCGCTGATTTTAAGCAAATATCATTGTTGGGGGATTATATGATTAAGATGGGAAGTTCAATGGCTATTGCAGCGGTGATGTTCACCGGACTGGCGGGTGTTGCTAATGCTGCTGATGATCATGGACAGCAAATACCAACGGAACAGGTTTACTATAAAGCGGGGACTCAAGGTGCGTTTAAAGGACCGGAAAAATATTTTACCGGTGATGTCTACGTACAAAAGTTGTTTCCTGAAACCGCTGTTTCTCACTATTCAGGGGCTTATGTAACTTTTGAGCCCGGTGCACGTAGTGCGTGGCATGAACATCCGGCTGGGCAGCATATGATCGTCACTGAAGGAACGGCACTGACAGTGACTAAAGATGGTAAAGTGTTTAAGTTTCATAAAGGTGATGCAATCTGGTGCCCACCAGGTGTGGAACACTGGCATGGTGCGACGGCCGATGCAGCTATGACGCATTTGGTGATTACCGCTTCTAAAGATGGTAAAAATGTGATTTGGGGTCAGAAAGTGACGGATGCTGAATATAATGCGGCATTGAAGGAAGCTACACAGCAGGATTAGTCACCCATCATGATGGCAAGGGCCGGTGTTTCTTCACTGGCCTTTTTTTGTTGGTTTGCCCACACAGGCTATTTTGACCGGATTTTATTTAGATTTGCCTTCAGCATAATGATTTTTTGAAATCAAAATATCACTGATATTGAGTTCAATCCAATTGACCAATTCCGTTACTTTTTGGGCCACAATGCCCCCTTGCTCAGTGAGTTGATATTCAACATGGGGAGGAATAACGGGATGGGCAATGCGCAGTATAAATCCATCGGCTTCAAGTGATTGCAGTGTTTGAGATAGCATTTTCTCACTGATCCCTGTGATTTTTTTTCTGAGTTCACTAAATCGATGAGTGCCTTTAAGTAAGGTAAATAGGATCAGAACTCCCCATCGACTGGTGACATCCTGCAATATCTCGCGTGATGGGCACTCTTTAGCAAGCACATTACCACGACTCAGTTTATCGGTTAAGGTAAGCGGCTGTATTTCGCTCATGCGATATCCTCTTCTAAAATCAACACTTACTAAAAGGTACGTACTTACAAAAAGTAAGTATATATGGCAAGCTACATGAAATCGAGTTATTTAGAGTTAACAGAGGATAAAAATATGATTGCTGTAACAGGTGCAACAGGTCAGTTAGGTCAATTCGTGATTAAGCATCTTCTTCAGAAAACACCAAAAGATCGTGTGATCGCATTAGTGCGGAATCCTGAAAAAGCCAAATCAATTCAGGCATTGGGGATTCAAGTTCGTCAGGCTGACTATACCAAACCGGATACGTTAACAGCCGCTTTGCAGGGGGTTACAAAACTTTTGCTGATTTCTTCAAGTGAAGTGGGGCAACGTATTGTTCAGCATCAAAATGTCATTAATGCCGCTAAACAGGCTGGTGTTGAATTAATTGCTTACACTAGCTTATTGCATGCTAACACGTCACCGCTTCTTCTGGCACAGGAGCATATCGAAACTGAAGCGTATTTAAAACAAGCGAATGTTCCGCATGTTTTATTACGTAATGGATGGTATACGGAAAATTATCTGGCCAGTGTGGCTCCGGCTTTGGCAAATGGTGGATTCATTGGTTGTGCGAAAGATGGCAAAATCAGTTCAGCCGCTCGTGAGGATTATGCTGAAGCTGCCGTTGCTGTGTTGACCAGCGAGGAGCCGCAAAGTGGGAAAGTTTATGAACTCGCGGGGGATGAAAGTTATACCCTAGCAGAGTTATGTGCCATCATCAGTAAAGAGTCTGGAAAAAATATTCCGTATATAGATATGGAAGAAAGCCAGTTTGTGAAGGCCCTTGAAGGGGCTGGTCTTCCGGCTCCGCTGGCTGGAGTCTTGGGCAATTCTGATACCGGGGCTTCACAAGGGGGCTTGTTTGATGATAGCCACGTACTCAGTAGCTTAATTGATCATCCGACGCAGTCATTGCGGCAGATGGTTAAAGCCCATCTTTAAATAACCGAGCACTTTGGTCTCGTGAGTCCTGAGTCATCCTTTATGACGATTTAAGTTAGTGATAAAGGGTGGCTCTTCTTTCTTCGAAAATAGCTATTTCCAATAAGTTAGACGATGTTCTACGATTCAATATAGCGGTAGCGGCGTAATCAAAAAGCGTTTTTGCGAACGATAAGTATCGGTAATATATACGAAAGCTATCTGCAATCATCTTTTCAAATGGTCAATTTTATGCTCAAGAGCAAGGGCTTTTAGATTTCTGGATAAATCGTTTTAATATTCGTGGTATCGAGCTAAAACTGTATGACGCTTTGATTCAAATATACAGAAAACGCCGGATGCATGATGCTGATCAAGCTCGTATTACTGTAAATTTTATATCTCTGTGATATGCCTGTTATTACTGATTGAACTGGGTATATGGTGATTTATTAAGATTAAAGGGGATGAAGATGCTTGTCAGTCATAATGGAATGGTACCTGATATCGATCCGCAAGCCTGGGTTGCCCCCAATGCCGTGGTATGTGGAAACGTCAAAATTGGACCGGGGTGTCGCATTATGTATGGCGCTCAGATTATTGCGGAAAGTGGCTGCATATCCATTGGTTGTGAATGCATCATTATGGAAAACGCAGTACTGCGTAGCTCGGAACAGCATCAATTAACGATAGGCGATCATTGTTTAATTGGCCCTAATGCCCATGTTGTTGGTTGTACTGTTGAAAGTGAAGTGTTTATTGCCACGGGGGCGGCTGTATTTCATTCATCCAAACTTGGAAAGGGGAGTGAAGTTCGTATCAATGGTGTAGTTCATCTGAAAACGGTGTTACCCGCTGGCGCGACGGTTCCGATTGGTTGGGTCGCGGTGGGGGATCCGGTACAAATCCTGCCTGCGGATCAATATGAACAGATTTGGCAAATTCAGGAACCGTTAAATTTCCCTTTAACGGTGTATGGTTTCGAACGTTCACAAGTCACGATGGAAAAAATTACGGGTCGTCTGTCTGAGATGTTAGGGGCTCATTGGGCTGATAAAATTCAAACGAGTTGAGTGAATAGTGGGTTATCTGCATTTGAGACGAATGCGGGGATTAAAAAGCGATCAACACGGCTTGCTATCTTTTCAGTAGCATGCTATTAATTTAGTAGCAATTGGGAATTTTATTTTATAAAGGAGATATGTATGCCTGTTATTACAGTAGCGATTCACCCTATCGATCAAGATCAGAAAGCTCGTTTAATTCACGATATGACGCAAACCGCAGCAGCGATAACGAAGGTTCCTGTCGATAAATTTGTCGTTTTTATTGATGAATATGACAATGATGCTATCGGCCTGGCAGGAAAGACTCGTGCTGAAATTATGGCTGAGGCTACGCTTTAGAATGGCTGTGTCACAACCCGGTAAAAAAGTCAGAGGATCAAATTCTGGCTCACCGCTTAATGCCCTCTTTGATCTTTTGGGTCAACGTTGGGCATTGGGGATCCTCTGGTATCTTGGAGAACGTCCCAGTACATTTAGAGAGCTCCAAAAATGTTGCGGAGGGGTATCTCCTTCAGTTCTGAATAGTCGTCTTAAAGATTTACGGCATGCTGAAATTGTAGCGAAAAGCCTTGAAGGATACATATTAACGGCTAGAGGAAAAGAGCTTCGTTCATATATTGTTCCTCTTGCCGATTGGTCTGCTACTTGGTCTAAAGAAGTTTATGGATATGAGCGTCCGGGAATGAGCGACCGGCTCAAACAAGAACAAGCCAAAGATGAATAGTGGCGGGGATTCTGGTTGTAAATGGTCAGCCGCCTTCAGTCGTTTAGAGACTTAAAATGTTGCGTTGAAGAGCGATTAACGACGGTATATACGTATGGTTTGGCATGAGTCGCTTTAAATGAACGTTTGAATGAGCAAGGTACAAGTGATTAGTCACGTCAGTATGGTGCGGGTCGTCAAATGATCCATGACGGTCTTTGATTATCCGCACCCTGTTTTTAATATTAAGACGTTAGATATTGATATAAAAACTTATTCTTAATGATATAAATCCATTGGCCTCGATAAGGCGATGACAGAATAGCTTTATTGGTTAATGTTGGCATGGCTTTGTTTTCTATCCAGACCGTATACCCTTGATGTGATTTCAGATAATCAGCTAAAGAGGCTCTACCTGTATTTAAAATATTTAGAGGTTCTTTTAAATGACCTAGGAATCCAAAAGTATTGGGATACTTACCAATATAGTTCACTTGAATATTTTTTTGTTGTAATGTTGCGATAAGTTTGGCTTCAGGTTGTACATTATAATATTTATAGAGAATAGGAGAGAGTGCTATCAAGATGGTACTGATACAAACAGGAATCGTTCCAGTATTGAGAATAATCGTCTTTATTTTTGAAGTTAACAGAAATGACAATATCAATATTAACTCTGGAATAATTGAAAGGTAGCTTCGTAGGTTGCTGATATAGTGTTGATGAAGAAAATGTTCAGTCCACATGGGACTAGTTATAACAAGGATAGGTGCTATGATTAATAGTAAAATAATGATTGGCTCAATAGTTGCCTTTTCTATAGTTAGTTTAGAAGAAATCCAGATAGCAATAATAGGGAAAATAGGAAATAAATAGTGAATTTGTTTACCACTAAAGCAACTAAATATAAAAATGATAGTGGCTATTAAAGTTAAGCAAAATTTGTCTCCTGAGTGAGTGATTAGCCAGGGTTTATTGGTCCATAATGATTTGAAAAAAGTGAATGGAAATAATAAGAGAGGGAGGACTAACAGATACCAGTAAAATGGTCGTTTATGGGCAAATGAATGGCTGATTCGGCCGGCACTTTGCTTCCAGAAAATGGCATCTGCGTAGTGTTCCCCCCCAACTGCCGCAGCAGGGACAGCCCATAACAAGATGATGACGATACCGATAAGACTTGTGATGATAAAAAATTTATAGCAGGTTAAATTTTTTATCTCAGTTAGTTTAAATAGTTTTACAAACGTGAAAAAGGGGAGCATGAATACAAAGGTCACGGGCCCTTTCGTTAAGAGAGCTAACCCAATACAGAGGCCTGTCATGATCATCCATATTTTATGTTCTTTTTCAAAATATTTAAACGTGAACCACATGGCTAGCTGAATAAATAAGGTTAGAAGTAGATCAAACATTGTTAAGCTACTGTAGAGTAACCATCCACCAAATGACATTAATATAAGGGGCGATACTATGTAAGATGAGTGATAAATTTTTTTGTTAAGTTGATAAACGACAATTAAATTAAAAAGTGACAATAAAGGGATAATCAGTCGTGTTAAAAATGTTGATGGCCCCCAAATGCTCCAAAAAATATTAATAATCCAAAATAATAGAGGAGGTTTATCTGGGTAAGGTAAACCATTTAAATGTGGGACCAAATAATTGTGACTGGTCCACATTTCCCAGGCAACTGATATATATCGGGTTTGATCAATAGGAAATAATGGAATATAGGTAATAGCCATTAAAATAAAAGCAAGAGATAAAGTAACAGAAATAAATAATATTTTTTTATGTTCTAACATGGGAATCACACATTTATCCATATGTTATTTGTTGTGTTGATATTTCAGATGTCTTATTTATATTCAGTAAATAGGTGATTTGGTATAGGTTAATAATTTAGGCTCTGCCTCTTTAATCGGTCGCTGGGTTTGTATGTGCAGTGGTTTATAGTATTCATTGCCACGTGTGATATTGAGTACAGAGCGAGCATCAAAATGCTCCAAATCCTCTATATGTACGCTGTATTTGTTTAATAATCCGTATACTTGTGGATTGGTCTGTGTATAGAGCCCAATGCAGGGGGTATCCACGGCATCGGCTAAATGCAGTGGCCCGGTATCGCAGCTGATGAAAGTGTCGATACTGCTTAAAAAGTATGTGAGTTCTTGCAAATTGCCTGCTTGATAGCTTTTCAATTCCGGTCTTAATGGGACTGCCATTCCAGGTTCCATCACTTCAATCCAGGTAATGGGATGTGGGCTTGCCTGTTCAAAGCGAGAAAGTAACTTTAACCATGTTTCATCACTTAACCGTTTTTTACCCCGGGCTCCACGGAAAAAAGCAATGCAGTATTCCGATGTCGAGGCCATGCTTGAACGGATTTGATGTCCTAATTGTGCTTCTTCCGGTGTTAAATGGAGCTGATAGGAAACGGTTTTCGGTGCGGATCCGACCCATTGTGGTAAAAGTGCTAAAGCGTGTAGAGCGGCATGTCGTTGGGCTGTGTCGGCAGAAAACGTATGGGTGAATACGTCGTTATAGCGGGCCCTGGTATAAGCCACTTTGTTTTTAGCATCAATGAGTGCCGTTAAGATGGCATCTTGTGATGACCCAAAAGGTGTCAGACAAAGGTCATAAGGTTCTTTGGCAAGATGGATTAATGATTGAAGGCATGGTTTGACTTTTTTAAGAGAAAATTGGCTGAAGAGAAACTGGTCAATATTGAGTTGATTAAAAAATTGTTGTTGCCAGGGTTCATTCAATAGCAAAGTAATATGAGCATGTGGGAAAACAGTGCGAACTTGCCGGACAAATGGAATCAAAAACATCGTGTTACCAATGCGACGATTACTTCGAACAATGATGATTCGATGAATATCTTTTGGGGTTAGTAGCGTTGTCTGAAGGCTGTCCTTTCTTTGAATTATTTTTAATAGGTTAATTAATAGCGGTGATATTTGTTTTTTTCGAAAATTATCAAATTTTCGCAGTATAGTTTGCAACTCAAAGCGATTTTTAAGGGCTATTTTTTTATAGATATTCATTTATAACCTGTTGAAATTTAATAATTAATTTATTTAAAAAATAGTTTAATCTACATTTCTGAAGTTTTACTTAAGAGATACCTATTAATTGAGGTATGTACATACGATAGATTGGCGTAATGTGATCTGTGACCGTACTAATATCGTTGTAAATCGGGGGTTGAACGGGAATAAGCTTGCTATATGAAATTTTTGTGACAGGTTTATTGAAAATAATTTATGTGTATTTAAAATGAAAATTTATGGGATATTTCGGGCATTATCCGAGGTATTGGAAAAAGTTCGCTTAGGGCCGCCGAATTAAAAACAGTGCGTCATGATTAGCTGTTTATGGTGATTTTTTCTGAATTATACCGAACTAATAAGTGTGTCATATCTAATGCGGGCAAGGGTTTGGAAAAGAGGTAGCCTTGACCTTGATCACAGCCTAATTGTTTTAAAAATTCCATTTGATCAGGGGTTTCAATCCCTTCGGCGATAATCAATTTATCCAGTGAATGGCCCATTTCAATAATGGCCGCCACAATTTGCCGGTCTCGTTTATCCAGCATGGCATTGGTTACAAATGATTTATCGATTTTCAGAACGTTCATTGGCAGATCGCGTAGGTTGGCTAAACTGGAATGACCGGTTCCAAAATCATCGATGGCTAATGTGAACCCGCATTGCTCTAAAATGCGGAGTTGGGACAAAATATAATCCAGATTATCCATCATATTATTTTCGGTGATTTCAAGTTGTACGTCGGCTGGATCCACGGATAATTTTTGGCTGACGACGGCAATATGATGAATGATATTTTCGTCCAACAGTTGTTTGACTGAAATGTTAATGGCCATATTGATGGGAAATCCCTGGTGATGCCATAATTTCATCTGCCTAAACGCTTCTTTAATGACCCATTCGCCCAGAGGAATGATCAGTCCGGAATCTTCAGCAATCGGGATAAATTCATCCGGGGGAAGTAGCCCTTGTTCGGGGTGTTCCCAGCGAATTAAGGCTTCCATCCCCACGATTCTATCTGTCTCTAGCTGAACTTTGGGTTGGTAGTAGAGAATCAGTTGATCTGTGGCTAATAATGCTTTACGCAGATCTTGTTCTAACATGATGCGACGAGTCATTTGCGTCGTCATCGTTGGCTGGAAAAATCGAAAACAGTGTCCCCCTTCATCTTTAGCGGTACGCATCGCCTGATTCGCATGTAACAGTAGCCGACGGGCATTTGAACCGTCTTCTCGATAAAAAGCTAATCCCATTGATGCTGTGAGTTGTACGTTGTACTTATCCCAACGGTATGGCATTGCAATGCGGTTTGAGAGTTGCTGCATCAGATGTACGATTTCAAGATGTTCTTTTCGTTTATCTAGCAGTAACACAAATTCATCACCGGTAATTCGACCAATGAAGCCATCGTGTTGACCTGCAAAGTGTGAGAGACGTTTAGATATCTGTAGCAGGAGTTCATCACCTCGATCATGGCCTAAGCTATTGTTAATATCTTTAAATCGATCCAGACCGATAGATATGATGACCAGATGAGCTTTTCCCTGTTTCACCAGTTGAATACAGGTACGTATTTTTTCCAGCATTGAAACCCGATTGGGTAATCCGGTCAGAAGATCATTAAACGTTCGATCCCGAACCTGTTCGGAAATTTCGTCTTCCATCTCTTTTAAAAGCTTCAGGTATTGATTTTCCCTGCGATAAAGTGACATCAATAAAGGCCGAAAGATCAGAAAGGCTTCCATAATCAGCGTGATGAGCATACCGATGAGTGATATCTGGTTATAAGTCTGAAGTTTGGCAATGGCAGTTTCGCTATCTTTTTGAAATTGAAACACCAATGTATCCAGTGCATTTAAAATATCGTGATGGGCTGAGTTATCCAACTGTCTAAAAATGACGCTAAAGGGCTGATTCGTATCAATCCGCTGTTCTATGAATCGGGCATTTTTAAGAAACGATTGGATTTTTTGATCGAGAAATACCGGAGCGGCATTAAAAATTTGTTGAATTTTAACGGAGGTCGGTGCCGGGATCATCAGTTCCGGTGAGCCATGCATCAGCGCCTGGTGCATTTGCGTCATGATTTGAATGTTTTTTTTATATTCTTCGATCAACTGGACTCTTTGAGAGGATGATGGGTTATCTTGGATCTCTTTTGCAAATAGGGTAATTCGCTGTGATAGCATGCGTTGTCGTCCCGCCAGATTGACGACACGGGCTGTTGCTTCTTGTTGGCTGACAATGCTTTGAACCAGATAGTGTGAAAATAACGCCAAAATAGCAATGATACACAAGGCGACCACATAACATAGAGTATCCTTCTGCCAATGGCTTTTAAGCATGTCTGGTTTGATTGATGCGAATTCTGGCATGGAATGTCACTCCAATAAAACGTTATTCAGATGTCATTATTTATTTTAGTTGGTAACGTTTTTGATTGATGAGAAATTAATCATTTTTCTGATTTACACTGACTTTTTATCATGTTATCGCACCCTCGGATAACGATGTCACTGTTAAAAATACGTTATCACGATAGCAATTTATCTGATTCTGATCAGCAAAATGCGGGTTGATTGCGCTTCGGACTAGTGCTGAGGCATATTTTTGGTAAAATCTGGACACTTTTGTAAATCAATTAGAGTTTAATCCAATGGGAAGAGCGTACGAAGTCCGCAAAGTCGCAATGGCGAAGACTGCGGGAGCAAGAACGAAAGTCTATTCGAAATATGGTAAAGAGATCTATGTGATTGCAAAACGTGGCGGTCCCGATCCCGACACAAACTTGTCTTTGCGTCGATTAATGGATAAAGCGAAAAAAGACCAGGTTCCGTCTCATGTGATTGACCGGGCTATTGAACGAGCTACTGGGGGCGGTGGTGAAGACTATGAACCGACTCTGTATGAAGGTTTCGGTCCTGGCGGTTGTATGGTGCTGGTGGATTGTTTAACTGACAATAACAGTCGTACCTTTGCTTCAGTACGTCAGGCTTTTGTGAAAAATGATGCTAAATTAGGTAGTCCAGGTGCGGTTGCTCATATGTTTGAGCATCAGGCAGTTTTGTCATTTAAATATGATGATGAAGACGCCGTTTTGGAAATTTTGATGGAAGCCGATGTCGATGTGGCTGACATTGAAAACGAAGAGGGCTTAATCACGGTATTTGCACCGTATACTGAATATGATAAAGCCCGTACAGCTTTATCCGATGCGATTGCTGATGTAGATTTTGAAATCGATGAGATTACCTATGTTCCTCAGACTGAAACGCCGATCAGTGGTGATGATGCTGAAACATTCCAGCGTTTTCTGGACGTTCTGAATGACAATGATGATGTGCAGAACGTTTATCACAATGCTATTTTGCCTGAATAAGCATCGATTCAGATATGCGCCACGGATGTGGCGCTTTTAGAACTATTCAAATCGGTAACCTCTAGGGATCACAACAATGCCGTTATCTGATACGGTAAAGCGTTGTTTGTCTTGATACAGGTTGATTCCTATTTCTGTTCCCGGTGGCAATGTCACATGCTTATCGATGATGCAGTTTCGCAGGTGGCAACCTTCACCCACAATGACATCATCAAAGATGATGCTTTTTTCGATGGTCGCTTCGTCCAGGACCTGCACGTTCTGAAACAGAATTGAGTTCTGTACACATCCTCCGGAAACAACGACACCACCGCCAGCAATGGAATTAATGACAATCCCTTCAGTTCCCGATATCCCCGAGACCATTTTGGCCGGAGCGACCTGTTTTTGATAACTCCGAATCGCCCAATCGTGTTGGTAGAGGTTAATGGGGGGAATCGGCTGCAATAGATCCATATTGGCTTGATAAAAAGAGTCGATTGTTCCTACATCACGCCAGTAACAGTCTCGGCTCACGCGTCCTTCTTGTCCACCAAAGAGGTAGGCGTAGACATTTCCCTCTGGAATAAGTTTGGGAATGATATGGTGACTAAAATCGAAATCGTCCTCTTGACCGACGGTTTGGGCATGAGCTTCCAGAATAGAAATCAGACTCTCGATTGAAAAAATATAAATCCCCATTGAGGCCAGAACCTGATCGGGTTGGTCGGGCAATGGGGCCGGAGCAGACGGTTTTTCTTTAAAGTCGATAATCTGGCGCTGCTGATTAATCGAAATGATCCCAAATCGTTCGGATTGCTCGGCCGGTATGGGCATACAGGCAATAGTGAGTTGAGCTTGGCGTTCGATATGCTGAGCTAGCATCGGCGCATAGTCCATCCGATAAATGTGATCGCCTGATAATATGACAACATATTTAGCTTCACTGCGGCGTAACAGATAGATATTCTGGTAAATTGCATCAGCGGTTCCCCGATACCAGCTGTTACCATCACGCATTTGTGGGGGGACTGGCGTGATATATTCCCCCAACTCGGGATTAAAAATTGACCATCCATCACGGATGTGTTTGTGGAGCGAATGTGATTTGTATTGAGTCAGCACTAGAATCCGGCGAAGGCCTGAGTGTAAACAGTTGGCAAGTGTAAAATCGATAATGCGATATTTTCCACCAAATGGAACAGCTGGTTTTGCGCGATCCTGAGTTAAAGGCGCTAACCGAGAACCGACTCCACCCGCAAGAATGACCGCAATGGCTTGTTCTAACATCAATGTCTCCAATTATAACTGTTCTGTAATCATCGATCCGCTTTAAAAATGGCAAGACTCGTGCCAGACAGTCTGATCCGATGGTGGCACGGATAATTATTCATCCTATCGAATTGACCGGGTTTTAGTGTGTTATTTATCACAACCTGATTGATTAGAAATTAGTTTTACGACAGATGTGGAAGGAAGTGAAATCATTTGGTGCAGGAAAGCATGCATAATGCACTTAAATGGCTCGTTCGAGTACAAAGGTGAAGCGGCTGGGCTTCACCTTTTGAGCGAGGCATTCAGCCTCTTTGAAACGATGCGATTAAGCTGATTTTTTGTGTGGATTCCGAGTATCGGTACCACTGGTTAAGTTCCGCATAATGAGGGCGTTATCTAAATCAACATTGTCAGGGACCGGCATATAAACTGTGTGGCCACTGCCTAAGGCGGCTTCTAGCGTTTCACCTTTTTTATTACGTAGCGTTTCCAGTGTGAACGAGAGATTCCCTTGTGGGGTCATCAGTTCAATGGAGTCCCCCACCAGAAATTTATTTTTTACGGCAATTTCAGCCATGCCATCTGTGGTTCGCCCTGTGACTTCACCGACAAATTGCTGGGTATCACTAACGGAATAGCCGTAATCATAGTTTTGATATTCATCATGTACATGACGACGTAGGAAACCTTCGGTGTAACCACGATGGGCCAGATTTTCTAAAGAACTCATCAGTGTTGGATCAAAACTGCGTCCGGCTACGGCATCATCAATGGCTTTGCGATAGACCTGTGCAGTTCGGGCACAGTAGTAGAACGATTTCGTCCGACCTTCGATTTTTAGCGAGTGGATCCCCATTTTCGTCAGGCGTTCAACATGTTGTACGGCCCTTAGATCTTTGGAGTTCATGATGTAGGTGCCGTGCTCGTCTTCAAAGGCTGGCATATATTCGTCAGGACGGCCTTTTTCCTGAAGTAGAACGACTTCATCTGAAGGGCGACCGATCCCTAATGTGGGTTCTACAGCAATCACATCACCGGTTTCGTTTTCTTTAGCTGCGTGAACATTGTACTGCCAACGACAGGAGTTGGTACAAGTCCCTTGATTGGGATCGCGTTTATTAATATATCCTGAAAGTAGGCAGCGACCAGAATAGGCCATGCATAAGGCCCCGTGTACAAATACTTCCAACTCGATGTCCGGAACTTTCATTCGGATCTCTTCGATTTCATCAAGTGATAATTCGCGGGAGAGGATGACACGTTTAATTCCTTGTTGATGCCAGAATTTAACGGTAGCCCAATTAATCGCATTCGCCTGAACCGACAAATGAATGGTTTGGTCGGGGAATGCTTCTCGAATCATCATAATGAGACCGGGATCCGACATAATCAGAGCATCAGGCTGCATCTGGATTACCGGTTCAATATCCCGGATATAATGTTTAAGTTTATTGTTGTGCGGTGCGATGTTAGAAACCACATACAGTTTTTTTCCCTGAGCGTGAGCTTCATCAATCCCGGTTTGTAAATTTTCCAGATTGAATTCGTTGTTTCTTACCCGTAATGAATAACGGGGTTGTCCTGCATAGATGGCATCGGCGCCATAGGCAAAAGCATAGCGCATATTTTTTAAGGTCCCTGCGGGGGACAATAGCTCGGGTTTAAACATAGTGGGACTCCTAACCAAGAGAGTACAAAATTCGGCCGCGAATATTACGCTGGATTGATGTGATTTTCAATGTTTACAAATTTATAACATCAATTCATGTGATTGGGGAGTCTGGGCAGAGCAGCGAGTGGTCTGCCCGGGGAATGATTATTCAGCGGTTTGCTCACCGCCTAAAGCGTCCAGCAAGGCGGGAATAAACTGGCGCAATTCACCGCATAATAGCGTGAAATCGGCATCAAAGCGAGCTAATGGATCTTCACTGGATATGTCGTCATTTTCTTCATGCAAACTGTCTGCAAATTGCAATCGTTTCAGACTCATATCATCACTTAATACAAATTCGATCGTATCAGCATAGTGTAGGGCTAGTTTAGTCACCATTTTGTCGGCGGCCAGATGCGCAGCAATTTCATCACTGAGTAGATCCTGCTCTTTACAACGGACAATACCGCCATGCTCCAGAGCACTGCGCAGTTCCGCTTCATTCCCTAATTCGAAACCTTTGGGAAGTTGACCTTCATTGAGCCAGTCGGTCATAGTGACATCAGCCGGTGTGCTTAAGGTGACGGGAACAATTGGTAATGCCCCCAATGATTTGCGTAATAGCCCGAGGAGTTCATCCGCTTTGCGGGCACTGGAGGCATCCACGGCGATAAAGCCGCCATCAGGGCTAATCCAGGCAAAGGTTAGTGAGTGGCGTTTAAAGGCTCGCGGCAATAATTGTTGCACGATATCGTCTTTAATGGCTTGTTTTTCTGCTTTTTTGAGTGGGCGTTGCTGGGCGATTTCTTGCTCCTCAACTTTTTCCTGTAAAGCATCTTTTACAACGGTTGCAGGTAGAATTTTCTCTTCTTTTTTTACACAGATGAGCAGTTCATTGTTGCCACTATGGGAGAGCGTCTGTCCTGATTTCCCTAGAGGGCTTACCCAGCCGAGCTGGCTTAAGTCCTGGCTGCCACAAGGTTTAAATGAAAAAGCTTCAAGCGCATTTTCTAATTGCTGTTGGGTTTGGCTGAACGGTTTGGTAAACCGGTACACCAAGAGGTTTTTAAACCACATGATAAGTCCTGCTTTCGGTCAAAAGATGGTGCATTCTAGCAGAGCCTGTATTTCCTGCCAGTGTCAAATGTTTAACGGTTCATCTGTGATTTTTGTTTGGGGGAAGGTGACGAAGATAAGGCTGAAAATGGAATATCATCACAAATTTCAATCCGGTTTCGCCCTAATTGCTTGGCTTTATAAAGGGCCTGATCGGCACCGCGCATACAAATATCTACTAAATCGCCTCCACCATCGATCGCACAGATCCCAATACTGGATGTGAGATGAATTTGATCGCGTTGGTAATGAATGGGTTTATCCGAAATGGCATGTTCGATACGCTGTGCTAGTTTAGGAACCTGCCCGAATTCGGTGGCTTCTGCGATGATAATGAATTCATCGCCCCCGTATCGATAGAGCCGGTCATGGTAACGTAGACAGAGTCTGATCCGCCGGGCAAAGGTCTTAATAGCGATATCGCCAGCTTCATGACCATATTTATCGTTGATTTCTTTAAAATGATCGATATCGACCATGATGATCGCAAATTTCTGACCTTCTCGCAGGCCAAAATCACGCATTTTTTTCAATTCATAATCGAGAGCCCGACGGTTATACGCTAATGTCAGTGGATCTAAATGGATATCTCGACTCAGTTGTTTGATGTGATCGACCAAACTTTGAGCATCTAGCAGTAACACACCATAAACCCATTGACCATGTAATTTATGGCGACTCACGGAAGCTTGAATGGCAACTTCTGAGCAATCTTTGCGACGGGCAATTAACCGGATTGGGGATTGGTGTAACGGTGAGCTGGAAGCATGTCGTCGAAAGCCAGTGACGATTCTGAGTAGGCGACGGTGTGCGTATTCCGGAACTAATTGCATTACATTCATATTTTGCAGTTCAGGATAGGACCATCCCAGAATATGGGTTGCGCCCTGATTGACCGAAATGACATCTCCCTTTTCTGAGAATAGAAAAATAGCGCCCATGGATGAGTCCATAACAATCGCTAATTGTAATTTAGTTTCGAGATTATCTTCGGTGATCGTATGTAAGTCGGCGAACCATTTATTTTGTAGTATGGCATTCCAGACCAATGTGGCCAGACTGAAGATAATAAAATTGGTTGCAAAAATAGCCAGTGCCAACAATGGATCGAGAATATTGTGAGAGACCAGTTCTTTGTAGGCCAGACCACACAGTAGCGGAATGGCGATAACCGGAATAATGAGTCGACGAACTTGTCGGCCTCCGGGAGTTCGTTCGAATAGCAGTTGAAAGATGTAACTTTTCTTGTGAGTTAATGCAAATCCGCCCCAGAACAGGATAAATCCGGTGGTTGTATGAACGGCCATCGTCGACATCGGTGAAAACTTAAATAACCCTTCCGGATTAAAAAAGTAACCGGAGATGGCAATCAGGGGGAGTAATCCACCGATCGCCATTAAAAAGTCCATTTTCAGTGGCATATAGGAGAGACGATACTGATTAGCTATCAGCGCAATAGCGGCCAGAATAAAGCTAATGGAGGTGCCCTGAGCGGGTCTTCCAGGAAGGACTGTATCAAACGTATTCGTAATGATCCAGTTATCAATACCTAAGTTCAGGTTAGCCCAATACTCAATTAAGGTGGTACTAAAAACAATGATGAGAATGGCACCAATTACGAGAGAACATCCCTTGGCAAATCGGGTCCATAAGCTGATTTGAGCGATGCTTAACAATAAGAAGCCCACAGCGGTATTGGCTGTCATTGAAGGGTAATTGGGGAGCAAGTGTGTTACTTGATAATGGCCTACAAACCATCCCCATATCACACTGATACTCATCAACAACAATCCAACCGTTAATATGAGTGCTAAAACGGGTTGGAGTTTTTTTAGGGTATCAATGCGGATCTCATTTTTTGTTTTCTTGACCCGGTGCATATATGTTTATCATTCCAATCCAGAGTGCCTGTAATTGAGTGAATTTTGCCCACTTTACAAATATAGATATAAGTTGTGGGATCAGTACGAAATCTTTTAAAGTTGATAGGTAGATAACGATATTTTCATCAATACAAATTATAGATGAGATGTAGGAATATGAAGCCTGCTTGATAGGGAATATTAGATTTAATGACGTTATCAAGTCTGAAAAGCCACTATTGTGTAAACAAAAAATACCACCTACGGCGATTATGGGTTTTTACTAACTTGAAAAGTAGGGGGGAATCGTTGAAAGTACACCCATTCAATGTACAGATGTGACAGCGTAGGTAGCATGTCTTAAGCGGGTGTCATAGGATCTATTGAGACATTGTTTACTTGATGTTGTTGATGAATGTATGAGCTTTACCACGAATCTCATTCGGGTAAGGTTTTTTAATCGTGGATCGATCTTTTGTAAAGTCGATGCATCATATCGGACGCTTTTGAAACAGACGGGTGCTCTCAATGAAGTCAGCCTGTTGATAAAAGCTTCGGGAATGTATAAGAGGCATAATAATGAATAAGCCGCTCGGGTTATGGGGAATCGCGCTCATGGCTGTGATTTCAAGTTGGGGATGTATCGCTGCCGATGCTCCGACGAGTGATGTGGCTCCGACCGCTTCAGATGTAACTGCCACGGCCCAGACACCAGCTGTGCCGAAGTTTAGCGCGGCTGATATTGATGCTGTGAGCATGCAGTATAAAAAATATTTGGTGTCACAGAGTCAGCACTTGAAAACCTATGCCAGTCAGTGGCAGGGGGGGATCATTTCAGCTGAATTCGCGACGACTTATTATAGTATTTTTCAATTAGCGGGTGCCTTTGAACAGGCTGATTCAGCGGATAAATTAGGGGGAGATGCCGATGATATTCAGGCGTTAATCCTGCAGATTGATGCTTGGCATACGATGTTGACTCAGCAGACCTTGACTTTATCTCAGATTATTACACAACTGCAGCAGAGTTTAGCTAAAAGCCCCATGCAAGGGACTCCGTGGCAAGGATTGTTAAGTGATATGACACAATTGGTCAACATACTGACGCCGGTGCTGAATAAAGTAGCCCCATCAACGCTGTTGGCCACTCAGTCGCATTTGATCCAGTGGCAAAAAGGGGATAACCCTCAGATTCGTCAGAGCTTGCGCTCTGATTTAGCACATATCGCCGAGTTGTTAAACCCCAAATTATAAATGTCTGTTGGTCGATGATAATGGCCTTGTGTTGCCAAAGGCCATCGGTTTGCAACAGATGATATATTACGAATGAAATGCTGTTATTTTTTAAATCGATTGACGATATCAAGCATCCGTTTACCGTAAGCTTCTGCTGTTTTTAGATCCCCGGATGGAATAGCATCGGCATCAGCATCTGATGGAACCTGCACTAAAACCCCAACAGAACCGCCTAGTGAATTGTAATCGTTACGAGTTGCTGCTGTAGAACTGGAAGGGAGTTGTCCAAGGCTGACCCACAATCCCCCATGCTGGGATGCTAATGTTTGCAACAAAATCAAAGTAACTTGTTTATCACCATTAAGGCTGGCGCTGACACTAAAACCGCCAAATAATTTGTCTTGCCAACCCCGGTTATACCAGATTTTTGAGGTGGCATCGGTAAATTTTTTAAACTGCCAACTAGGGCCTCCCATATAAGTTGGGCTACCAAAGATAATGGCATCTGATTGATTCAGTGTTTCCCAGTCCTGTTCGCTGATTTCACCATCATTATCGATTTCGATTAATTGAGCGGTTGCACCCTGAGCGATGGATTGCGCTACTTTTTTGGTATGACCATAACCGGAATGAAATACAACACTAATTTGACTCATAAACAGACCCTCATGTTGATATAAATCATGACTATTGAGTTCATAGAATAGCGATATCGGGATAGTTTAGATAGTCCTTATTTAAAGGAAAATAGTGATATTTGTGTGGCTGTCATACGGCAACTAAAAACTCTCAGCAGGCTGTTTTTAAACTGATTAAAGCGTAGAATTAGACTAAAGCCTATTAAACGTTTATGGCTGAATTTTGTGCAAATGAAACGCATTTTGTATGCGTTATCTATTCAGTGATTTCCTCGCTTGTTGATTTATTAATTGGTCTGTATTTAAGCCGTAGCGCTTGGCGTTCGTGAATGGTATCAAGTTTGCCCTGATGAAGTAATATGCTCATTGAGTTTTCGAAGACTGTGTATTTGAGTCAGTTTTAACAGGGTTGAGCCATGTATTTATTATCCGATTCAACGCTCCTGTTTAATGGTTGCTGAAGCGTCTCATTCTGGTTGGTTTTGTTGTAGGTGGGGTTGTTGTGATACGTCGCTCTTGGAAATTGAATTTATTGGCTATGTGGCTGGGTTGTTTCCTAGTCGGATTAGGGATGAGCCAGATCCTGCCGTTTTTACCGCTGTATCTTTATCAACTGGGTATTTCAGATAAGGCTGATCTAAGCTGGTGGTCCGGCTTAGTTTTTAGTGGTTCTTTTATTGTTTCTGCGATTGTGTCGCCGTTCTGGGGAAAATTAGCGGATCAGCAGGGGCGTAAGTTAATGTTACTACGCGCTTCTTTGGGTATGGCAATCATTGTGACATTACAGGGATTTGTGAGTGCGCCCTGGCAGCTTTTGATGTTGCGGATGTTGATGGGATTAACTTCGGGGTACATTCCGAATGCGATGGCTTTGGCTGCCGCTGAAATGCCACGAGAAAAAACGGGCTGGGCATTGGGAACCTTAACGACCGGGCAAATCAGTGGGGTGATTATTGGCCCTTTGATTGGAGGGGCAATGGCGGACCAAATGGGATTTCGGGTTGTTTTTATCCTGACCGGTCTGATGTTGTTCGGCTGTTTTTTAGCCACTTGGCTTTGGGTCCATGAGCAGTTTGAAAAACCTCAAAAAGGGCAGCCAGTTCTGAACCGGCGGCAGGTGTTTGCTTCTTTGCAAGCACCTGGATTTGTGATCGGGTTGTTTATTGCGACGATGATGATCCAGCTGGCCAATGGTTCGATTAATCCGATTCTGACCCTCTTTGTGACTGAGTTGAGTCCGGATCAACATAATATTGCTTTTGTCAGTGGTTTTATTGCAGCAGTGCCGGGTGTTTCGGCTTTGTTATGTGCCCCGCGATTAGGGCGACTGGGTGATCGGATTGGGAGTGGCAAAGTCTTGTTGGCCGCTTTACTGATGACAGCCATATTATTGCTTATGATTTCGATGGTTGGAAATGTAGTAGAGCTGGGAGTGCTTCGCTTCTTCATGGGATTTTCCGATGGCGCGTTAATGCCGGCAGTGCAGACGTTACTCGCGCAGCAAACACCGCCCAAAGTATTGGGACGGGTATTTGGCTATAACCAATCATTTTTATATTTAGGTAATGTAGTCGGACCTTTGTTAGGCGCATCCGTATCGGCTTGGTTTGGCTTTCGTTGGGTGTTTGTCGTAACGGCCGTTCTGGTTTTGATTAATTTGTTGCAGATGGCTTATTACCTGCACCAACCCAGTTATCAAGCGGCGAATGATTCACATAAATCTTAAGTCATTCATTATTTTTCAGTGCTCTCTGATTGGGAATCAAGTCGAAAGAGTAACTGAGTTTTTTGCCAGATAAAGCCATTGTTTTGATAAAAACGATGGGCTTGGGTGCGTTTTTGTTGGCTGCGAACGGTTAATTCCAGTTGTTCGTGAGTGGCGATATGTTTGGCATGATTGAGCAGTTGGGTACCGATCTGTTGGCTGCGGTAGTGAGAATCGACAACTAATCCAACGATTTCTAGGGAAGAGCCCGTTGTCAGATGAAAGGTTCGGGATAATTGCATCCAGGCTACGACATTTTGTGCTGCCTGATATACCCAGATCTGGGTTTCTGCTGCGAGCGCAGTGAGACGCGATTGGATTTGTTCGGGGCTGACGGGGTAACCCAGCTCAGTGGCTAGATGGGCAATAGAGATACTGTCCGTTGCTTTGGCTAAACGGATCATAGAGGTGTCCGCAGTTGAGAAAGATATACTTTAACATGGAATCTAGACTGCGCAATGAGGCGATGTTCGTCGCCTCTGCTTGAGAGGCGACGAAATGAATGAAAAGGTTAAGGTTAGTGATGCGTATCTGATTCCGGGGCAATTTTGGCGTAACGGTTCGCCAGAATCGCACAGATAAAAATCTGCATCGGGTGATAGATCATAATAGGCAGTAATAGCATCCCCAGCATTGGATTGGTACCGAAGATGACTTTAGCCATTGGAACTCCCGCGGCTAAAGTTTTTTTGGTACCACAGAACAATCCGGCCATTTTGTCACCATGATTAAAATGGCAGACTTTTGCCAGCATCAGCAGTAATGAAATCATGAATAATAAAATCACGGCACAGAGCACAATCGCTAAAATCAGTGTTGATAGATTAAAGTTGTGCCAGATCCCTTTGATCACGGAGTCGCAAAAAGCGTTATATACAATCAAAATAATGACGCATTTATCGATTTTCCCGGTTACTTTTTTATGGCGTTGAACCCATTTACTGAGTAGCGGACGGGCAATTTGTCCTACGATCATCGGTAATAATAAAATTTCAGCGATATGAATGATCGTGGCACTGATATCCATACTGCCACCATGTACACCCATAAAAATTTGTACAAAGAGCGGGGTGAGAAAAATTCCGAGCACGCTCGACAACGAGGCGTTGAAAATGGCTCCTGGAATATTGCCTTTGGCGATCCCGGTCATGGTTACCGATGACGAGATTGTACTGGGTAAAACCAACAGGTAACAGAATCCATATGCAAGGGCTTGCGGCATGATCCGACTGAACCAGCTGCTTAAAATAACCCAAATCAACGGATAGATCACAAAGGTGGCCGCCTGAGTGTAAATGTGTAAACGCCAGCTACTTAAGCCGCTTTTAATGGCACTGGGTGATAGACCAACCCCATAGAGGAAAAAGATGACACCAATTCCAATTTGAGTGACTTCATCTAGATGTAACACGCCGTGGGACTGGCCGACAGTCGGCGTGAAAACAGCTAGAATGATGGCCAGTAACATACCGACCAGAAACCATTCCTTTTTAATTAAGTTCAAAATACGCATAAATCTCTCGTTCGGGGTTTGATGTGCCAAGCTTAGAGAGTATGCTTTCTGCATTCTATCGTTAAAGTGCTAATAAATGTCGAAAATAAGCCATTATCGCTCTATCCCTGATTTTAACGCGCTGCCGCGTCCGGTTTTTGCGCGTAATGAGCAGTGGGGCGAACAAGGCAGTACGACCGATTGGCATCTGCATCAGTGGGGGCAATTTTCTTATGCCATCGCTGGTGTCTTAACGGTTCTGACCGAACAAAGTCGGTTTGTGGCACCTCCGCAATTCGCCATTTGGGTGCCGGCCGGTATCCGACATCAAGTGGTATCGAATTCGGCGACGTTGATGCGTAGTCTTTACATTGATCCGAACTGGCTGGCCGATGATATCTGGATGCACAGTCAGGTTGTGGAAGTGACGCCACTGGTCCGGGAACTGATCCAGCAATTTAGTCAGCAGTCTCCATTGTGGGATGAGAAGTCTGCTGAACAGCGTTTGGCTATGGTATTGGTGGATCAAATTCGGCAACTGGAAGCGGCGCGGATGCAACTGCCGATGCCGGTTGATCGCCGGCTATTGCAATTGTGTCAATTTTTACGGAATCAGCCGGATAGCCGCGTTACAATGGCGCAGCTAGCCTGCCAGTTTGGGATTTCTTCACGGAGTATCAGTCGGTTATTTGTCGAACAGACGGGGCTCAGTTTTCGTCAGTGGCGGCAGCGGCTACGATTATTTCATGCGCTGGATTTGTTGGAGCAAAAGCAGAGCGTCACCGAGGTCGCTTTCGCCTGTGGCTATGAGTCGCTTTCGGCCTTTGTTTCCGCGTTTCGGCAGCTCTTTGGCCTGACACCCGGGCAATATGTTCATCGATAATTATATTTAGAAACTGGAATTAAGATCTATGGGGTCGATGCTAAAAATTTTACACAGTGCTGACTGGCATCTGGGCCATCAGTTACATGGTTATTCTCGTTATTATGAACATCAGGTTTTTTTAGACTGGTTGTTAACACAGCTAGTGCAGCAACAGATCGATGTCCTTTGTGTCAGTGGTGATCTGTTTGATACCGCCAATCCTTCAGCGACTAGCTGGCGCCAGCTCTATCAATTTTTGGCTCAGGCCGTACGTGATTGTCCCGGATTGCAAGTGATCCTGACAGCGGGGAACCATGATTCACCGAGTAAAATTAATGCGCCCGGTGAATTGCTTGAGAGTTTTGATTTGCGTCTTATCGGACACGTGCAAAAAGATGAGCAGGGCCGACTGGAGTTGAATCGGCTCTTGGTCCCGCTGAAAAATCGTCAGGGTGAAATTTTAGGCTGGGGACTGGCTGTTCCTTTTTTACGGGCGGGTGATTTAGTGTTGGATAGTTCCATTGAAGATGGGCAACAACGCTGGCAGCAAGCGATTTATGATTTGTATCATCAGCTAGGTGAATTGGCCGATAGTGTTCGTCAGGATGGACAGTTGCTGATGGCGATGGGGCATGGCCATATTCGGGGCGGCACTGTTTCTGAAATGTCTGAGCGACAAATTATGCTCGGAGGTGAACATGCATTGCCTGCGGATATTTTTCCTAAAAATTGTGATTATGTGGCGTTGGGGCATTTGCACTTAGGGCAACATCTGAATGCCGATATTCCGATTTACTATAGTGGTTCCCCGATGCCGCTATCACTGTCTGAGCAGCGTTATCATCATCATGTTCAGCTATTGACTTGGCAGGATAATCAATTAAGTGTGGATTCGATAGCCATACCGCGTTGTTGCGAGATGTTACAGGTGCCGGCACAACCCGCGCCATTAGCTGAAGTTTTAACCGAGTTAGCCACACTTTCTGTTTTCGAAGGTGAAGTAGAACAATCCCCTTATCTGGAAGTACAGGTGCGTTTAGACGCGCCACAGGCTCAGCTTCGGGAACAGGTTATCCAAGCACTGGATGGAAAAAATTATCGTTTGACCCGGATCCGAACCGTTTATCCTGAGCGTTCGCAACAAGCGCATCCATTCGCCGGTAAAGATCTCGATGAACTGACTCCGAATGATGTCTTTAACTTGTGTTATCAGCAGCAATATCAGCAGCAACCGAGCGCTGAACTACTGAAGGCTTTTGCTCAAGTTGTTCATGAGGTGGAAGCACAACAATGAAAATTTTAGCAATTCGTGGTGAAAATATTGCCAGCCTGGCGGGTGAGTTCTCGGTCGATTTTGAAAAGCCTCCACTTAATAATCAGGGGCTGATCGCGATTACTGGGAAGACCGGTTCTGGTAAAAGTACACTTTTAGATTGTTTATGTTTGGCGCTTTATGAACAAGTGCCGCGTTTTGATAGTGAATCACGTACCGTTGAGATTGGCTCAGAAGTACAAACGGAGCGTTTGAAAGCGAACGACATCCGTAACCTCGTTAGTCGCGGTAAAGCCGAGGCAACTGCGGAAGTGTTGTTTCAAACCAGTGATCAGCATCGCTATCTGGCGCGCTGGCAGGTTCGTCGAGCACGTAATCAGGTGAGTGGTCGCTGGCAAGCGAGTAGTCGTGAACTGATTGATTTAAAAACCAATCAGCCTTTTAGTGCTAATAAACGCGAATTTCAGCAGCATATCGATGAACTGATTGGCTTGAATTACGAACAGTTTCGCCGTTCGGTTATGTTGGCTCAGGGAGATTTTGCGGCTTTTTTAAAAGCGCCCGAAGATCAGCGCTCCGCATTATTGGAACGGATGACCGGTACTGAGCTGTATAGCCAGATTTCACAGCAGGTCTATGAGCATCATAAAGAGCAGCTGGCTCAATTGGATAAACTGCAAGAACAGTTGGACCAGGTGACCATTCTGGATGAAGAGAGTCGCAGCGAGTTACGTCAGCAATTACACGCTCAGCAGCAACGACAGAATGAACTGGTTCAGGCTGAGCAGACTCAGCGCCAGCTGGCCGTATTGCTCACCAGTTTAGATGAAGCGTTACAACAGCAAAAACAGGCTCGGCAAGCGCTCGACAGTCATCAACAGCAGGGGGACGCTATTGGTGAATTTCGGCAACAATTAACACAGTTAACCCGGTTAGCCCCGGTAAAAACGCTATGGCAGCAACGTCATGATCATCAGCACCAACTGGATGAGTTGCAACAGCAGCAAGAATCGTTGCAACATCAGTTTGATGAGCAGCAACAGCATCAGCAACAGCTAGAACAACAGGTTGTTACAGGTCAAAAAGCCCTGGAACAATTTGAGCAAGCCGTTGCGCAGCAGGCTGGAGCGTTGCAGCAGGCTCGGGAATTGGACGGTGAAATCAAACTGCGTCAGCAGCAGAGTGCACAGTTAGAAACTCGCTTAGCTCAAAGCCATGAGCAGCAGCTGCGAGAGCAACATCAACTGCAGCATCTGCAACATCAGCGTGATGAACTACAAACATCGTTACAGGCTGTGGAAAAATGGCTAGCGCAACATCAGCAACAGGCCCGTTGGAACAGTGAACAGGCACGTATTGAACCGCTGTTGAGCGGTTATCAAAAACAGGCGCGAGAGCTTCACTATCGGGAACAACTCCATGGTGAAATTGAGCAGCTTCAGCGTCAGCAGCATCAAATTGATGTCGCCATCGGAGAGCTTAAACCGGCATTGAGTCAGTTTAAAGACGAGTTGGATAAACGGCAGCAAAAACTCAATGAAGGGATCGACTTCCAAGGGCAATTTACACGGTTGACTCAGCAGCGAGAGCAATTGTTGCAACGTTATAACCGCTTGGAACAGTTGGGAAATGAGCTCCGCTCTCAGCAGCAGTGCCATAGTGGGCTCCAGCAATTACAACAGTTGCAACAGCAACTGATTTCTCAGCAGCAAGCATTAAAACAGCAGTTGTTGCAGGTTGAAAGTGCTTTGACTGAGGCGCGTGAGCAATATGCCAATGCTCGACAGGTGGTTGATTTATCGCATTACCGTCAACATTTGCAACCTGGTACCCCTTGTCCATTGTGTGGCAGTGAACAACATCCGTATCTGAATGATACGGTGTTAGAACCGGTCGCGACTATTTTGGAACAGCTACAGCAGCGAGGTGAACAGCTTGCTTCTCAGCAGATCAATCTGGAGGGACAACGGCGGGCGCTGGTTGAAAAACAGCGGTTGTTGCAGCAGCAAGAACGCCAGCTGTTGGAACAATGGCAACTAGGAGAGCAGCGTTATCAGACTTGGCTCCCCTTATTCCCTGAATTGACTGAACAAACGGACGGATTGGAATGGATTAGTCAGCAGCAACGACAGAGTGAACAACAAGCTGATGAGCTCTATCAACAGCTGCAGGCTATTCAGCAGCGCTGGCAGCAATGGGAACAACTGCGTAAAGAAATAGAGCCGCAGCACTCGTATTACCAACAGCGTTATAACGAACTACGTGATTTGGAAGCGCAGCAACAGTTAGTTTGTGCCCAGTTAGTTCAGCATCGTCAGTCTTTGGGTCAGTTGGATGAGAGTCATCAGAGTCATCATGTTGAAGCGCTTCAACAACAACTTGATGAACTGTTTTCTGATTATCCTTGGCTGGATTACCTAGCGCAAATGGGAGTCGATGGCGTATTACATTGGGTCCACAGTGAATTACAGGAATACCAGCAGGTTGTGGCGCAGCAGTCTGCTTTAGAACAGCATCAACTACAACTTCATGGGCAGTTGCAGGAGCAACAACTTAAGTTAGATTATGCCGTAAAAAGCTATGAGGTACTGCGTCAGGAATTGACCACCCTGCATGAACGAGTGACCGAGCAGCAACAACAGCGCCAGACCTTACTCGATGGCTTATCGGTTGAGCAATGGTTGGCACGGCAGCAGGCACAACGTCAACAATTACAGCAGCAACAACAAACAATTAGCGTGCAGCGTCAGCAATCCGGGGAAGCTTTGGCTTCGTTGAAAGGTCAGTTGCATACGCAGGCTAACCGGCAGGCGCAGTTAAAGAGCGCGCAGCGAGAATTAACGCAGCGTTGGCAGCAAGTATTGAACGATTATCAACTAGAGGAGGCCAGCTGCGAACCCTTGTTCCAGATTGAGCCTCAGCGTATCGACCAGATGCAACAACAAGTGCATGCATACGAGCAGCAGCAGTTGGTATTGAACGAACAGTTGAAAAATCGCGAGCAAGGTTATCAGACGCTCGTGCATCAGGTGGAGCAGCACCAGTCTCTACTTGAGCGTCAGTTGAACATGCTGGAGCTTGAAGATGTACAGGCCCTGAATACGCTTAAAGAACAGCTCGATGAACAAATTTACCAATTGCGTAAGCAGTTGGATGGGGATGAACAGGCTCGCCAGCATTCTCAGCAGTTGCATGCAGACTACCTGAAACAGCAACAAGAAAGTGCTGTTTGGGAACAGCTCAATCAGCTTATCGGTTCGGCAAGCGGTGCAAAATTCAGAACCTTTGCCCAGCAATTAACACTGGATAAATTGTTGTTTGAGGCGAATCGGCAGTTGCTTGAGCTTGCACCACGTTACCAGTTGCAGCGTGTGCCGGGAAGTTCACTGGCATTGCAGATTGTCGATCTAGATATGGGCGATGAAATTCGGGCGCTAGCGAGCTTGTCTGGTGGTGAAACATTTTTAGTTTCTTTGGCGTTAGCATTGGCGCTTTCGGCGGTATCGTCGCGTAATTTGCAGATCCAATCGTTATTTATTGATGAAGGATTTGGCTCTTTGGATCCGGATAGCCTCGATATTGTGATGGGCTGTTTGGATAAATTGCAGGCCAGTGGCCGTCAGGTGACGGCAATCTCGCATGTGCAGGCGATGGTTGAACGTATTAGTGCCAAGATCCGGTTGTTGCCGCAAGGTTCAGGGGTGAGTCAGCTACTCACACAAATCGATTGATCAGTCGCTTCCCGAGAATGACTCGGGAAGATTAGACTCATCGTTGCGCCGTTTCATCGTGATGGTTGGTTTTGCACTTGAGCATCTGCTAAGCGGCGGCCCTCTTCATAACCCAATAAACTCAGTGGGTTAGGACATCCCTCAGGCGTTGGTGTGCACATGTGAATAATGGGGGCCGTCACCTGTTGGGGATGATGGCACTCAAGTCATAGCCGGCACTTTTTGCGTACTGAAGGATCTCTTCAGGCGTTAAGACTTGGGTACAAGACAGCGCCCAGAGGGTAATGGAGCGGGTTCCGGTCCGACAATAGGCCAGTACTGGTGGCGAAGCTGCATTGAATAATTCACTAAACTGGGTGATTTCAGCCGCTGTGATGTTGCCACTGATTACGGGTAAGTAATGACTGGTGATACCTAAACGTTTTGCTTCGGTGTTAATTTCATCAAAGAGCGGTTGATGGACCGCTTCCCCATCTGGGCGGTTACAGATGATGGTTTTGAATCCCATGGCCTGAATATCGGCAATCTCGGATACTTCAAGCTGAGGGCTGACAGAAAGATCGGACGTTACTTTTTTAATCTCCATATCACACCTCTTAGATGAAATTTACCGGGATTTTTATAAATTGATGGCCATTTTTAGCGCGAGCGCCAAATTGTCCATTGCGCATATTGGCCTGAATGGAAGGAAGCAGCAGCTTGGGAACGGCTAGTGTGGCATCGCGGGTTTCTCGCATTCGGATATATTCATCGATCGGCGTATCTGGTTTTATTTGGGTGTTGTCTTGTTTGGCTTGAGCAATGGTGGTCATCCATATCGGTTGCTCACCCTCTTGCGGATAATCATGCCCTAAGAAAACACGGGTGTGGTCATCTAGAGTATAAAAGCGCTGAATCGTGTGGTAGAGCTGTGCGGCACTCCCGCCGGGAAAATCACAGCGAGCTGTCCCCAGATGTGGCGCAAATAGGGTATCTCCCACGAAAATGGCATCGTCAATGAGATAACTGGCACAGGCGGGGGTATGTCCGGGAGTATGCCAAACGGTGACGGGAAGTGAGCCGATGAGAAAGGTTTCACCTTCATCGAATAGCCGATCGTATTGTTCGCCAGAGATTGGGGTGTCGGCTTCGTTATCGAAGATTGGAACCCAAAATTTGAGCACTTTAACAATGGCGGATCCCATTGCAATCTCTCCACCCAAATTTTCTTTAAGATAGTGGGCAGCCGTGATGTGATCCGCATGGACATGAGTCTCCAAAATCCATTGGCATTGCAGATAATGCTGTTTGACAAAATGAATGACGTCATCGGCATGTGTGGTACTCCAGTGGCCGGAGTACGGATCATAATCAAGGACCGAATCGATAATAGCGCAAGACTGGGTGGCTTCATCGATCACAACGTGGGTGAAGGTTGCTGTATTCGTATCATAGAATGTTTTGACTTGCATGGTTAGCCTCACGTTAAAGTAGTTCTTTACTGATGATGACAACCGCGATAATCAGCGTGAAAAACGCAAATATCTTTTGCAGTGTTTGACTCTCAAGCCGAGATGAAATATGAGTAGATAAGAACATGCCGATCCCGGTGGCGATCAATAGTAGTGGGATCATTGGCATTTCGATCACTATTCCATTTTGCAGGTCGCCGATAAAACCGATTAATGATTTTAGGGCAATAATAAATAGTGAGGCGCCTACGGCTTTATGCATCGGCATCCCCATCAATAAGACCAACGCCGGGATAATTAAAAATCCGCCCCCAGCGCCCAAGATACCGGTTATGACACCGACGACGGCGCCTTCTATTATGATTAGAAACCAATTGATGTGAATGGGGGCTTCAGTGGGAAAAGTAGAGGCGCTGGTTAAATGGCTATCCGTATGTTGATAGGCTTTTTTCAGCATAAGTATGGCTGACAGCAGCATCAAAATAGCGAATACCACCATGATGATTACGTTTTTGGCGAAGGATAAGGATGCAATTTCAAACTGGGAAGGAATGTTCGGCATAAGATAAGCTCGCGAGCCATAGACCGCTAAGATGGCTGGAATAGCAAATGCGATAGATGCTGGGATATCAACTAGCCCTTGACGGAAATAGCGAATCGCACCAAATGCAGCGGTAAGACCGACGATCAAGAGTGAGTAGCCGGTAGCAATATCGGGAGCAATCCCCATAAGATAAACCAGAATGGGGACCGTTAACACGGATCCACCACCCCCAATAACGCCTAGTACGATGCCCATGAGGCTTGCAGACAGGTAGCCTATGATTTCCATATGGCTGCATCTCTATAAGATGTTTATTAGATACTTCTAATATAGGTGTTCAATGAGAAATCACCGGAATATTTATGAAAACTGTGATGGAGGTATGTCTGTGAGGGGAATGTGATGAAAACGAATCACGGTTGTTGTTATAAAAAACGCCAGATTTTGCGGACATCTGGCGTTTGAAATGGGAGTGACTTGACTGATTAACTATGTTCTTTCAGATAAATATTTTCATAGCAGTAGTTGGTGGCTTGTACAAAACCTTCGACACTCCCACAATCGAAGCGTTTCCCTTTGAATTTATAAGCCATAACACAGCCGTTTTTGGCTTGTTCCAATAACGCATCGGTTAATTGAATTTCACCATTTTTACCGGGTTTGGTGTTACGTAGAATATCAAAGATATCTGGGGTGAGGATATAACGACCAATGACCGCTAAATTGGATGGGGCATCATCTTTGTGGGGTTTTTCGACCATATTGGTGACGCGGTAAAGATCATCTTTTAAAGCATCCCCGGCAATCACACCATATTTATCGACTTGATCTTCAGGGACTTCCATGATGGCAACAATAGAACAGCGGAACTGATTATAGAGTTTCACCATTTGTGTTAACACGCCATCATCACCGTTATTCAGACACAAGTCATCGGCGAGCACGACCGCGAATGGATCATTACCGATGAGCGTTTCACCACATAAAATGGCATGCCCCAATCCCATCATTTTTTTCTGGCGAGTGTAGGTACAGGTGGTTTTTTCCATGAGTTCCCGTACTCCGGCCAGATAGGCTTCTTTAGAGGTGCCGGCAATTTCATTTTCCAGCTCATAGCTGATATCGAAATGATCGGTAATGGCGCGTTTCCCTCGGCCTGTAATAAATGCCATATCCGTTAAACCTGCTTCTACTGCTTCCTCAACCCCGTATTGCACAATCGGTTTATTGACGACTGGAAGCATTTCTTTTGGCATTGATTTAGTCGCTGGTAAAAAACGTGTCCCATAGCCGGCAACTGGAAATAAGCATTTTTTTATTTTCATTTAAAAGGCCTCTTATGGCTAAATAAAAGCGTTGTTTTATATTAAAACAACAAAATTTCGACGGAATGTCAAAATTTACTTGGCATAACATCTGCTTAACTTTAATCACATCATAAAGCATAACATGCTGTTACAAATTCGACTGGCAGGGAAAACCCATAGAGTCATGATTGCGCTATTCCTATAGATAGATTAATCAGAAATTTTTAAATTAACAAAATTTGCTGGAGAAGCCTATGACTAATCTGCAACTTCAACAGTTACAGAAACTTGTCTTATCACTCTATGGCGATATGTCGTTAGTAGATTCTATTGTAACACGGGTGGAATGGGCCAGGCAGGACCGTCAGCATAACGCACAGCCGTGGAGCAATGAAGATGTGATCTTGATCACTTATGGTGATTCAATGTGCTCGGATGGGCAATCACCTTTAGCGACCCTCAACTATTTTATTCAACGTTATTTAGAACAAACATTTAGTGCCGTGCATATTTTGCCGTTTTTCCCATTTAGTTCTGATGATGGTTTCTCGGTGATTGATTACTATCAGGTTAATTATCATCTCGGGGATTGGTCGGATGTAGAACGGATCACTCAGCATAAAGAGTTGATGGTCGATTTAGTCATGAATCATGCTTCTCGTCAGAGTTTATGGTTTATCGATTTTATTAATGGGGAAGGTTCGGGACATCATTTTTTTATTGAAGCTGATCCGGCAGAAGATTTCAGCCAGGTGACCCGTCCGCGGACGTCGCCGTTGATCGTTGATGTCTACACCCGGCAAGGTGTGAAGCATGTCTGGGCGACATTCAGTGATGATCAAATCGATGTCAATTTTAAAAATCCTAAAGTGTTATTAGCGTATTTGGACATCCTTTTATTTTATATCCATCAAGGGGCCCGTTACATTCGCTTGGATGCGGTGGCTTTTGCTTGGAAGGAGCTGGGAACAACGTGTATTCATCTGCCGCAAACCCATGCTTTGGTGAAATTAATTCGGGTGGTGATGGAAGCCATCGATCCAAATCTGGTATTGATTACCGAAACGAATGTGCCGCATCAGGAGAATATCAGTTATTTTGGTGAAGGCGATGAAGCACATCTAGTGTATCAGTTTGCATTGCCTCCGCTGTTGTTGCATGCGTTGAATCGGGGAAATGGTCAATATCTGAATCATTGGGCTCGGAATTTAGAAGCATTACCAGAAGGTTGTAGCTACTTTAACTTTGTGGCTTCGCACGATGGGATTGGTGTCCGTCCGGTGGAGAGTCTGATCCCAAGTCATGAAATTGATGATTTGGTGAAAAGTATTCGTGACTTTGGTGGGTTCGTCAGTATGAAATCAAATCCGGATGGTAGCAAAAGCCCTTATGAGCTGAATATCTCATTATTTGAGGCGTTACAGGGAACACGTCTGGGGCCGGATATGTATCAGTTGAGTCGCTATCTGTGTTGCCAGTTGATTATGTTAGCGATGCCGGGGATCCCGGGAATTTATATTCATTCACTGACGGCAACGCCGAATGATGTGCAACTGGTGGAACAAACCGGACGAACGCGATCGATCAATCGTCATCGCTGGGATCTTTCAGAATTTGAAACATTATTGGCGAATGCCAGTAGCGATCAACATCAGATTTTTTTCCGGTTAAATTATCTCATTCAACTTCGACGTCAGCAGCGAGCTTTTCATCCGCAAGGTGCATTTCGAGTGCTATCGATCAATGATGATCATTTTTTTGCGATAGAACGTGTTAGCCCGGAAGGTGGGCAACGGATTGTGGCTCTCTATAATTTAACCCGGCATCCCCATGATGTGCCTGAATCAGAATATCCTTTCCCAGCGTTGAAGATTTGGGATTTAATTAGTGAAGAATGGATTGATATTCGAAATATTCAGTTGGCACCTTATCAGGTCATGTGGTTGTTAATTAAACAACCGGCTGAGTAATGTCCGCGGTGTGTAGCATTTTTGCCGGCCCGCCAGAATGGGGCCGATTGTGCAACCCCAAAACCTTCGCGCAGAAATAATGCGAAGGCCGGGGGAGGCGTGTACTTTTCAAGAAGGGATTAGCTGTTATCGGCCTCAACCGCATCATAAATTTTTTCAAGAAAATCAGGAATGGCACTGGTGATTCGATTCCAACTGGGGATAAATGGGGCCTCGGAAGGTCGGTCCAAGAAAATGTCGCCCGCCCGCATAATGGCTTGCGCAAATAATTCAACCGCCTCTTCTTCGGCATGGCGAGTCACGGTTAAACCGTTGATGATTGCATCATTGTAATAGCTGTCGATGAAATCCAGTGCCATTCGGTAGTAGGTGGCTTTGAGGGTACGCAGTTTTCCAGGATTGAGAACATGCCCTTGAGTGGCTAGTTTACGCATCATGGCTTTACTGATATCGGTCGCCATTCGGGCTAGGCCGTTATCAAGATTATCAATGCTTAGATCTTGATGTTTGTGATCATAGACGTCGGCGATATCAACCTGACAAATTTTATTGGTGGCATAATTACGATAAATTTCTGAAAGCATTCCGATTTCAAGTCCCCAGTCAAACGGAATGCGAATATCGTTCAGCACACTGGTTTGCATTGAAAATTCACCGGATAATGAATATTTGAAGCTGTCCATATATTCTAGATAATCGTCAGCACCTTCCATTTTTTTCAGGGCCTTGATCAGCGGGGTGACGAGCAGCCGAGCCACCCGGCCGTTGAGTTTCCCATCAGCATAGCGGGCGTAATAACCTTTACAGAATTGGTAATTAAAATGAGGATTGGCCACGGGATAAAAGAGTCGGGCCAGCATATCTCGGGAATAGGTGAGAATATCACAATCGTGTAATGCAACAGCTTTACCCATTCCGGAGGCCAGCACATAGCCCATACAATACCAAACGTTACGGCCCTTACCCGCTTCTTGAGGGGCTAAGTGGGCTTCGGCCAGTAACTGATCTAATTCCTGTAGCCGAGGACCATCGTTCCATAGAATTCGGACCCGCTGAGGAAGTGCGCTAAAAAATTCTTTGGCATATAGATATTCATCGTGAGTTGCGTTATCGAGGCCGACCACTATTTCACTTAAATAAGGAACCTGTTTGAGTTCATCAACAATATGAGCTAATGCCGGACGCTGCAATTCAGAGAACAGCGAAGGGAGCACCAGCGTCATCGGGCGTACCCGTGAAAAACTCATTAATTCTTGTTCTAGTTGTGCAATCGGCCTGCGAGTTAGATTATGTAACGTGGTCACAATGCCATTCTGATAAAAATCAGCCATAATACCTCTCCTTCAGAATATAATGGTCGATAACCTGCAACAGGGCAGCCTGCCATCCTGCTGGTCCAATATGTTGCGTATATATGCGATTTGGGCGTGTTCGTCCTAAATCTAATTTGTGATGGCCGGTATGTGAGCGGATCGCAATGGCAATATCAGCTGCATCCAGCATTGTTTTGTCGTTTGGGCTGTCGCCTAGCGCAACGGTGAGAAAACTTTGTTGGGCGGATTGCTGTTGATAGCACTGACTCAGCCATTGCATAGCGTCCGCTTTGTCATGTGTACTTTTGACATGCCAAAAACGTCCCCCCTCAACCAAGATTAACTTTTGTTTTGCCAGTTCGTATTTAAATTCTTCAATATCGCCGCGTTCCCATTGGATGGGCTCGGATGCGAGTCGTTGGCGACTCATTTTGGCCTGTTCGAATTCAAGAGAGGTAATTTGGCTGATTTCCTGAGTCGACATATCGTGAAATCCACGAAATTCAAAGCGGCCTGTGGCTCGAAGTTCGCCCAGGAGCCGACAGATAAAATCGTAAGAACGACCGAAACGTTTGATGAAATAACGCTTTCCCCCTGCGGCCGTGATCATTTCATCGTGTTCAGGCAGTTCATTAAAGTAGTTTTCAGGAATGGCTATTGCGGATCCATTTTCAACAGCAAACGGATGAAAACCGCCCAGTTTGTTCTCAATTTCAACTGTTTCAGAGAAGGTTTTACTGGTATTTAGAATCAAAGGAATATTGTATCTAAACAATTGTAAAAGCGCGGGTTTCGCTGCATCATAACTGTAGTTGTAATGATCTAATAGGGTGCCGTCCAAGTCACTGAAGACAAGTAACTTACTTGCAAATGCTTTTTGGGAAGGCCGGATGTGCGTGGTTTCCAAAGCATTGGTAAGCGTCAATGACTGATGAGCGGAGCGATTTCGCATAGGGTACTCCATGAATGTCCCAATTTTATCTGTTCTCATTTGGGTCTACTCTGATTGAACAGGATAATCTGTTGTTTGCAGTATCGATGCCAAATATTTGACAAAAATCATTTTATTTTCCGCAATAAGGGAACCTACACGAATATTCAGTTAGTTACAGTTTTAACAATAGTTTAGAATTAATAAGTGAAGTCAACGGTTTTCCACATAACTGCGCGTGGATGCACTTCATTAGTGCAAATTGGATCGATCTTTTATATCGACGGCAGGGATAGTTATGACTACGCTTGTCATAAAAGTGTCATTAATTCTCAGCATAATTGTCAAAATCGTATGTAACTAGGGTATTGGAATGCCTAGAAGAATTTTAATCGTAGAGGATGAAGCTCCAATTCGTGAGATGCTTTGTTTTGTTTTAGAACAGAATGGATATGAGGCGGTTGAAGCGAACGATGTTGAGGAAGCTCAAGAGCGATTAGTTGAACCTTATCCGGAGCTGGTCTTGCTCGATTGGATGCTTCCCGGTGGAAGTGGTCTTTCATTGTTAAAATGGATGAAGCGTAATGATGTGACCCGACAGATCCCGGTCATTATGTTAACCGCTCGGGGAGAAGAAGAGGACAAAGTTCAGGGACTGGAAGCGGGTGCCGACGATTACCTGACTAAACCTTTTGCCCCGAAAGAACTGATGGCTCGGGTTAAAGCCGTTATTCGCCGGGTGTCTCCAACATCTCTGGATGATATTATTGAAGTTCAGGGGCTGCATTTGGATCCGGTCTCACATCGGGTGCTTATTGATAATATCCCGTTGGATATGGGGCCTACTGAGTTTAACTTGTTGCATTTTTTTATGACGCATCCGGAACGGGTTTATAGTCGAGAGCAACTACTGAATAATGTTTGGGGAACGAACGTTTATGTCGAAGATCGTACTGTTGATGTTCACATTCGTCGTTTAAGAAAGGCCATTGCTGATTACGGATATGATAAACTCATCCAAACAGTCCGCGGTTCAGGATACCGCTTTTCGACCAGGATAAAATAACGGATGCTAATGCCCGATACGTGGGGGCAACTGTTTTGGCGGTTGCTCCGCATCTACCTACCATTTTTGTTGGCAGGGTGGCTTTGTCACCAGATATTTCTTTTTCTTTTCCTCGGTAGTCTTCTTCACATTGGCTGGTTTTATTACCAGCAACGTAAACTTTTAAATTGGCTCTATGTAGATAAACGGCTAACCCCTCCAGAAGGGGCTGGAACTTGGCAGCCGGTTTTTTATGGTATTTATCAATTGGTGAAACGGCGATTAAACCGTGAACGAGAACTGGCCCAGCTCATGAAGTCATTTCGTTTGGGGGCTGAGTCGTTGCCAGATGCGATTGTGGTGTTTAATCAGCAGGATGAAATCGTGTGGTGCAATCGTCTGGCGATGCATTTGATCGGGTTAAAATGGCCGACGGATGCGGGGCAAACGATATCGAACCTAGTTCGCCAGCCTGAATTTGTTCGGTATATTACCAAGCGTCAATTCAATAAAGGGATTGAGATTACCAGCCCATCCCGAAGTGATTTGAAACTTGAATGCCGGGTGATGCCTTATGGTGATCAATTTTTGATGATTGTCCGGGATGTGACGCAACAACGGAAGTTGGATAAGATGCGAAAGCACTTTATTTCGAATGTGTCCCATGAACTGCGCACGCCTTTGACGGTATTGCGTGGTTATCTGGAAATGTTAGATGATGATCTTCCATCACCGGTGGTCTGGAATAAAGCCCATCGGATGATGAGTGAACAGGCACTGCGAATGGATAATTTGGTGAATCAGCTGTTAACTTTAGCTCGCATTGAAGCCGCTCCGGAAATCGATGCGATGCAACAGGTTGATGTGCCGAATATGCTTGATGTGCTGCATCATGAGGCCGAAAGTCTGGCGGGTGAAGGAGAATTTCAGTTTGATTTTGATATCGACCCTCATTTATGGATGGTGGGTAATGCAGATCAAATGCGTAGTGCGTTCACCAATTTAGTCAATAATGCGGTGAAATATTGTTCTCAGCCGGCTTTGATTGAAGTCAGTTGGAAGTTGCTCCCTCAGGGAGCTTGTTTCGCAGTTCGTGACAATGGGCCAGGGATCCCACCACAACATATACAACGGTTAACGGAACGTTTTTATCGGGTAGATAAAGATCGCTCCCGCAATACGGGGGGAGCCGGATTAGGGCTTTCGATTGTGAAACATGCGTTGCAGCATCACCGGAGTGAACTGGTGATTGAGAGTGTTGTGGGAAAAGGCAGCCGTTTTAGTTTTATTATTCCCTCAGAGTTGCTGGTCAATGTGAAAAACCAACCCACAGCCCCAGCCGCGTTGGCTGAATATTCTTCGTAGTTTTATCCCTTCAGACGCATTCGATTGTCATTTCGAAACAGAAAATACGGCCATTAACTGGCCGTATTAGTTTGTTGTAATTGGTATTCCCGATTGCGGATATAGTTATAAATCTCTATTTGTGAGCGGGTTTTACGACGATTACCGCGTTTGACATATTGGTTTGACTGGTTGACGTCAATCACTCGCGCTTTGGTCGTATCATCAAACTGGATTTCCAGTAACTCTTTGATGTAGTTTTTTAAAGCAGGGTTGTAAATGGGACATCCTACTTCAATGCGTTGATCTATATTGCGAGTCATCCAGTCAGCAGAGGAAATAAATGTACGATCCTCGCCACCACTATGAAAAATAAAGATGCGAGGATGTTCGAGAAAACGGTCCACAATACTGATAATCGAAATATTGTCACTGATCCCTGGGAGTCCCGGCAGAAGGCTACACATCCCGCGAATAATCATTTTGATTTTGACTCCGGCTTTACTGGCCGCATAGAGACGATTGATGATCCCGACATCGACCAAGTTGTTGACTTTGACGATGATGGATGCGGGCTTCCCGGCGTTGGCCTGACTGATTTCATTGTCGATCAGGCTGAACAGGCGACGTCTGGACTCAATGGGAGAAACCATTAAATGTTTAAATTTATAGCGACGATATGGACGTTCAATGAATTTAAAAACATTATTAACTTCGTTACCAATTTCCTGATCTTTCGTGAAGAGCGCAAAATCGGTATAGATTTTAGCCGTCTTCTCATGAAAATTACCGGTCCCGATATGACTGTAAAAGCATAATTGCTCATCTTCTTCCCGGCTGATCAGTAATAGTTTAGAGTGAATTTTCAGGCTGGGAAGGCCAAATAAAACGCGTACTCCGGCATCGGTGAGCTGCTGGGCCCATTCGATATTAGCCTGTTCATCAAAACGAGCACGAAGTTCTACGACAACCGTGACGCGTTTCCCATTATGGGCGGCTTCTATCAGAGAATGCATGATCCGAGAGTTACTGGCGACTCGGTAAATATTGATTTTGATACTACGAACTTTAGGATCAAAGCAAGATTGGCGAACGAGTTCAGTCAGATAACTAAATTTTTGATAGGGGTAGTGCAGTAAAATATCTTGTTCACTGATTGCATCGAACGCGGTGCGGTGTCGATCAAATTGGGAACAATTAAGCGCGGGCAATTTAGGATGCTCTAAATATTTTCGACCTACATTGGGAAACCCCATAAGGTCTTTAAAACTATGATAGCGTCCTCCCCCGCGGATATGATCATAAGATGAAATATGCAGCTTCGCTTTTAGCAATTTCAGCAGGTCAGATGGCATTTTTTCATCATAAACAAAGCGAACGGGTTCAGCGGTTAGACGTTGTTTTAAACCTTCGGACATTTTTTCCAGAATACTTAAATCGACTTCATCCGTCAGGTCGTATTCAGCATCCCGGGTCATCTTCAGTGAGTAAGCACTGATTTCATCATAATCAAAAAAGCCCCGGAAAATATCATCTAAACAGAATCGGATGATGTTATCTAAAATCATTAACGATTTTTTCTTACGACTTCCTTCGGCGGGGAGCACGATAAAGCGAGGCAGGTCATCTGTTGGAATTTCAACCAGAGCATAGCGTTGATTAACACAACTGCCATCGGGTCGCTGTTGCTGCATTTTAATGGCTAAATAGGTGTGATCATCTTTAAGAAAGTTAAGGAGTTTGACTTCTTCATTCAGTAGGATCGGTGTGATATGGCGTAAAATTTTATTTTGAAAATATCCGGTCAGCCATTTTTGATGAAATAAACTTAATTGAGTTTCGTTAATTAAAAAAATGTTCCGTCTAGCCAGCGCTATAATCACTTCCCGATAGGTTTCGTCGAAGGTACTGTCCAATTGGGCGGTTTTCGTCTGAATCTTATTCAGTAAGTGTTTTGAGCCATCATCATCATTGCTGTAGCGGTTTAAGAGGATCCGGCGTTTAACATCGGCCACTCGAACTTTAAAAAATTCATCCTGATTACTAGAGAAAATCCCTAAAAAACGGATACGCTCAATCAAGGGCACTGTTTTATCCTGCGCCTCCTGAAGTACCCGTTCATTAAATGACAACCAACTTAGCTCTTTTTCTAAAAAGAGCTTTTCATCATTCATAAATACTCCCTTAATATGAGCTCCGAGTGGGGTGCTATCCTTAAAAAATAACCGAAAATCATGAAAGCAGTTTCAATGTATTTATCTGGAATCCTCGGCTGTTCATCAAGCTAGCCTACTCCGAAATTGTGACAAAATCACGATTAGTTAACATACTGATTTTTATAACGCTGCTTTTGATTTTATGGGAATTAAAAAGACAATCCTATGCCGAAACATCGATTGTCATAAAAATGTCATACAATCTGAGTTATTGATTAATAAGTAAATATGTGGGACTGATTCGCAGGCTATCCAGAACCTCTGCAAAGTGATGGGGAATGTAGGTCTTTTTTAGAAAAATGCTTGAATTTGTGCGCCAGATGGCGGCTATAAAGTAAAGAGGGCTAGAACGCTTATTCTGACTCAGAGAGATTCCAAATGTTTTAACGTTTCAAGTGGGGCTGAAAAAAAGTGTCGTTAGCAGAGTTCGATAAGGGGAATAAAATTTGATTCGCAACAGCGTTTTTCCAGTCAGGAAGCTGTTTGAACAACTGTTGCATGATTTGTGGAAATGCGGCATTGAGTTGCTCCTGACATTGCCAGATTTCCTGTCCAAGCTGTGATAATTCATCGGGTTTTTTTAGTCGTTTGGCAATAAATCTTAAAGCCCGCTCAATGAATACGTCGTGTTGGTAAAACTGTAACCAGTCAAAGTCCCGCATTTTTTGGCTGATGATCTGGGCATTATCCGGAAGCTGGTGGGTCGATAGTTGTTGATACACTTGCAGACTAAATTCCGATAAGGCTTGCGGGTGCCAAGTGGTCCACTGATTGGCCAGACAGTAATCCCAAAATAAATCGAGTCCAATCGGAGCAAAACGTCTGATCTCTGGGCTAAATAGTTCGGTGAGTTGTAATTGCAGGCTATAGTGATCAATCCATTGATCCAACTTACGATGATACAGAATGCCGACTTGTAGGGAACGCGGAAAATGTTGCCATTGTCGCCCTTTAATGAAATCCCCTAACAATGCACCGCAGTAGGAGCTATGGGTTAGATTCGCTAAATAGAAATGTCCTAAATAATTCATAGCCGATAAGTAAGTTGATATCCATTAGGTTTTAGTGCGTATAAATAATAAGACCGGAATATGGGCTCATCCTAATAATAAGACGTGATATCGAAATTTATTGGTCCGCGTGCAGAACCCGATGCTCTTGATACACCGTTAGTAAGTCTGTGACAGACGTAGTGTAATTTAATTTTTCGGATAAAAAAAGCCAGCCTAAAAGGCTGGCTGAAACGAGGTATGACTTAGAAGAAAAGCGTATTCAATCGTGAATAACTTTTACAACATATCTGGTGAGATAAAGAATAGCCGTTTGCACAACAACTAGCAATCATTTTTTGAAAAAAAATTACAAATAGGGAAATTTAGAACTTAATTGTATCGATAAAATAGCTTTATATTTGCCTTATTATGTAATTTTTTTACAGTTTTGAATTTTAATAACCAAACAAATGGCTATTTTTTAATCAGTTTGTGTATGTTCTTGCCGTAAATATGAAACTATTTACGCCGCAATAACGGGAATCTTGATACCTTGGTAGGGATCATTTCATTAGAGGATTAAAGATGTTTAATGGATTTGACGGGGCCCGCTATGCGGAATCACTTGAAAATATAGGCCCTCGTCACTAGACTAGCGAGCTGTTTTTGAATGCTGGCCTAAGACAATGCGAGTCGCTGATTTTACCTTTGAATTACCGAACGAGTTAATTGCTCGTTATCCTACCGAAAAACGTCGGGATTGCCGCTTATTAAGTTTAAATGGAAATAGTGGTGCAATTGATCATCTCCAATTCCCTCAAATTACACAGCTTATTCGTCCCGGAGATTTATTGGTTTTCAATAATACCCGAGTGATTCCGGCTCGATTATATGGGCAAAAGTCTTCAGGTGGTAAAATCGAAATTCTCATTGAGCGGGTGTTGGATGAGCATCGGGTGTTGGCTCATTTAAAAGCATCGAAGCCGCCTAAAGACGGGGCTCAGTTGCGGTTTGCTGATGCGTTTGATGCCACGATGCTGCAGCGTCATGAGAGCTTATTTGAACTTCGCTTTGATGATGAACGGCATGTTCTTGAGTTGCTTGAAAGCTATGGCCATATGCCATTGCCCCCTTATATTGACCGGCCCGATGAAGATGCAGATAAAGAACGTTATCAGACCGTTTATAGTCAACACCCTGGGGCGGTGGCCGCTCCTACGGCCGGGCTACATTTTGATAATGAACTCATTGCTGAACTACAGGCGAATGGTGTGAATACGGCTTATGTCACTCTCCATGTCGGAGCCGGTACGTTTCAGCCAGTGCGGGTTGATACGGTAGAAGAACATCATATGCACAGTGAATTTGCGATTGTGCCCCAAGATGTTGTTGATCAAGTGTTGGAAACGAAAGCCCGAGGTGGACGCGTGATTGCGGTTGGCACGACATCGGTTCGTTCACTTGAGAGTGCCGCTAAAGCATGTCAAGATCAATTGATCGCACCTTTTGTCGATGAAACCGATATTTTTATCTATCCTGGCTATCAGTTTGAAGTCATTGATGCCATGATTACCAATTTCCACCTGCCAGAGTCTACACTGCTGATGTTAGTGAGTGCTTTTGCTGGTAAAGAACATATTTTGGAAGCTTATCGGCAGGCTGTGCAGCAGCAGTATCATTTCTTTAGTTATGGCGATGCAATGTTTATTACACGCCAGACAGAGCAGGACTCAGAATAATTCTTCAGTGGAATCGTGTGAATGAAGTATGAATTATTAAAGACTGACGGTAAAGCCCGTCGCGGACAACTGATTTTTGATCGGGGAACGGTTCAGACCCCTGCTTTTATGCCGGTAGGAACCTACGGGACCGTAAAAGGGATGACGCCTGAAGAAGTACAACAAACAGGTGCTGAAATTTTATTGGGTAATACTTTCCATCTTTGGCTGCGTCCCGGTCAGGCCGTCATGCGCAAGCATGGTGATTTACATGGGTTTATGAATTGGCAAGGCCCTATTTTGACGGATTCCGGTGGTTTTCAGGTCTTCAGCCTTGGGGATATTCGTAAAATCACCGAAGAGGGCGTTCATTTCAGAAATCCGGTAAGTGGAGAGAAAATTTTCCTCAGTCCTGAAAAATCGATGGAGATCCAGCATGATCTGGGTTCTGATATCGTGATGATTTTTGATGAATGTACGCCGTATCCGGCCACGGAAGCTGAAGCTGAAAAATCGATGCAAATGTCGCTACGTTGGGCGGCTCGGAGTCGTCAGCGTCATGATGAACTGAATAATAAAAGCGCCTTGTTTGGCATTATTCAGGGGAGTATTTATGAACACTTGCGCGATATATCACTGGATGGTCTCACTAAAATAGGATTTGATGGTTACGCAATCGGGGGCTTGGCCGTAGGTGAACCCAAACCGGAAATGCACCGAATGTTGGACTACATCACAGTTAAGATCCCCCAAGATAAGCCACGCTATCTGATGGGTGTTGGTAAGCCTGAAGATTTAGTGGAGGGGGTACGCCGTGGAGTCGATATGTTCGACTGTGTGATGCCGACCCGAAATGCGCGTAATGGTCATCTGTTCACTGCCGATGGGGTCGTGAAAATCCGTAATGCTCGACATCGAGAGGATACTGCTCCTTTAGAAGCCGAATGTGACTGCTATACCTGTCGGAATTATTCGCGGGCCTATTTGCATCATTTAGACAAATGTAACGAAATTCTCGGTGCACGCTTGAATACAATCCATAACCTGCGATACTACCAGCGGTTGATGGCAGGTATCCGTGATGCGATCGAACAAGGTCAGTTTGACGCGTTTGTCACTGAATTTTATACCCGTTTGGGCAGGGATGTTCCTGAACTGAACGAATCTTCTGATATTAACAATAACTAAGGATCATAGAGGACAGCACATGAGCTTTTTTATTTCTCCGGCCTATGCCGCGGGTGGATCTCCAACCGGTAGTGGTTTTGAGTTGATCATTATGATGGCCGTTTTTGCCATTATCTTTTATTTCATGATCTTCCGGCCACAGTCAAAACGTGCCAAAGAACAGCGAAATCTTCTGACATCTCTTTCCAAAGGTGACGAAGTCCTTACTTCGGGCGGTATTGTAGGTCGAATCACTAAAATCTCAGATGATAATGATTATCTGCAATTGAGCTTGGATGAAACAACCACAATTGTTATCAAAAAAGATTTCGTTTCAGCGGTATTGCCGAAGGGTACGCTGAAGTCTCTTTAATTGGTCCTGAACCAGGGGTAGCGCTTTGTTAAATAAATACCCGTGGTGGAAAACACTGATGGTGGTTGTGATTATCGCCATCGGGTTTCTCTACGCACTTCCAAATATATATGGAGATGATCCTGCCGTGCAGGTCACTGCTGGGCGAGGCCATGAGCTCTCATTAGCTCAGCTTGATGATATCCGCCAGACTCTCCAACATCAAAATATTGAAACTAAATCTGTTTCACTTTCCGGTCATCAACTCCTTGTCCGCCTTCGTCGTGACAGTGATCAGCTTAAAACACGTGATTTGTTAGCGAATCATTTAGGGGATGGCTATGTGGTTGCGTTGAATCTGGCACCGGCGACACCTGAGTGGTTGAAGCTGGTGGGTGGCGAACCTTTGAAACTGGGGCTGGATTTACGCGGTGGTGTTCACTTCTTGATGGAAGTGGATATGCCGGCGGCGATTGAAAAAGCCCATGAGCAAATGGTTGAAAGTTTCCGCAGTGATTTACGCGATCAAAACATTCGTTATGCCGGTGCTCGAATTGATGCTACGCAAGGTGTGGTGATTCGTTTCCGGGATGATAATGCTCGATCGCAAGCTCGGAGCTATTTGGAAAGTCATTACCGGAATCAGTATCAGTTTCAAGATTTGACTATTTCCGATATGCCGGTGCTTGCTGTGACCATGACTGAATCTCAGATGCAGCAAACCCGAGAATATGCATTGCAGCAAAACATTACCATTATCCGTAATCGTGTGAACGAATTAGGGGTCGCTCAACCCGTTGTGCAGCGTCAAGGTGATGATCAGATCGTGGTTGAACTGCCTGGGATTCAGGATACCGCACGCGCTAAACAAATCTTAGGGGCTACTGCGACTCTGGAATTTCGTATGGTAAATACCAATGCGGATCCACAGAGTATGGTGAATGGGCATGTTCCTCCGGGTTCTGAATTATATCAGCGGAGTAGTGGACAGCCGATTGCCTTGTATCGGCAGGTTGTGCTGACCGGGGATCATATTGTTGGTGCAACATCAGGCTTTGACCAATATAACCAACCCCAGGTGAATATTGATCTGGATGGGCAGGGTGGCAGCCGGATGGCGGCCTTTACTCGAGATAATATCGGTAAGCCGATGGCTACTTTATTTATTGAGTATAAACCGACCAATAAAAAAGATGCTGAGGGTAAAACCATCTTCCAGCGTCATAGCGAAGTGATTAATGTTGCAACGATTCAGTCACGGTTAGGACGTAGTTTCCGAATTACGGGTTTAACTAATCCTACAGAAGCACAAAACTTGGCTTTGCTGCTGCGGGCTGGGGCATTGATTGCGCCGATTCAGATTGTTGAAGAACGAACCATCGGTCCAAGTTTGGGACAGGAAAACATTAACCGTGGGATGGAAGCCATCTTTGTCGGTCTGATTGTGCTCTTAGTCTTTATGCCACTTTATTATCGTAAATTTGGTCTGGTTGCCAATTTGGCACTGGTGTGTAACGTGGTGATGATTGTTGGGATTATGTCGTTGATCCCAGGTGCCACACTGACACTGCCAGGGATGGCGGGGATCGTCTTAACCGTTGGGATGGCGGTGGATGCCAACGTGCTGATCTTCGAACGTATTCGTGAAGAGGTTAAAGAAGGGCGAACCTTGCAACAAGCCATCTACTATGGTTATAGCAATGCGCTTTCTAGTATTGCAGACTCCAACATCACGACGTTCCTGACCTCGATCATTTTGTTTGCCATTGGTACCGGGGCCGTAAAAGGATTCGCTGTAACCTTAGCAATTGGTATTTTGACCTCGATGTTCACGGCGATTATTGGTACGCGGGCACTCGTTAACCTACTTTGGGGTGGAAAAAAACGCCTCAAAAAATTATCGATTTAAGGAGGACGTGTGTTTTCATTGTTTAAGCCGAAAGGCACTATCGATTTCATGGGACACAATCGTCTTTCAATGATTGTGAGTGTCATTTTAACGTTGGCATCTATTGGGCTTTTGTTTACTAAGGGGCTCAATTTTGGGCTGGATTTTACCGGAGGAACTCTGGTTGAAGTTCAGTTTCAAAAGGATGTTGCGTTAGATGATGTCCGTCATCTGATGGGGCAGAGTGGTTTTCCTGATGCGGTGGCTCAAAACTTTGGGGCTCGTAATGATGTGTTACTGCGCCTTCGCCCAGCCGGTGAAACCAGTAATGCTGAAGTTGTCGGTGACAAAGTGATGACTGTGCTGCGAACTCTGGATCATCAGGTTCAGATGCGGCGTATTGAGTTTGTTGGTCCGAGTGTTGGGAATGATCTGGCGGAGCAAGGTGGTCTAGCCATTTTGGCCGCGCTGGGATGTATTCTTATCTACGTTGCATTTCGTTTTGAATGGCGATTTGCGGTTGGCGCCGTGTTAGCGTTGGCACATGATACGATCCTAACTCTAGGATTATTCTCTTTGTTAGGGATCCAGTTTGATTTGACCGTTGTCGCTGGATTGTTAACCCTGATTGGTTACTCATTGAACGATACCATCGTGGTTTCGGACCGTATTCGGGAAAACTTCCGGAAAATGCGTAAAGGGACCCCTAAAGAGATCATCAATGCTTCGATTACGCAGGTGTTTAGCCGGACGGTTATCACCTCGTTAACGACGGCGATGGTGTTAGTGGTCTTGTTTTTCTTAGGCGGTGGTTTGATCCACAGTTTTGCAACAGCCATGTTATTTGGGGTGGTTGTCGGGACTCACTCATCTATTTATGTGGCGAGTTCACTGGCCCTTTGGTTGGGTGTGAAAAAACAAGATTTCATGCCGAAAGTTGTTGAAAAAGAAGGGGCTGATCAGAAACCGCTGATGTAATCCAACGCAGGTTTCAAGCTCTGAAAAAAGGCGATCTATGGATCGCCTTTTTGATATGCGTTGTCGTGTGCTAGAGCTCTGCTAATAATGTGGTGAGTTCGTCCACAATCAGCTGGTGGTCATCTTCACTGCTCATGCCTGCCACTGTAATCGCTCCGACAATGCCACAATCTTGGATCGTGATTGGGAATGAACCGCCATGAGCACAATATTGGCTGGCATCAATATGGGGCTGCGTCTCAAAAACCCGACCTTTGGCTTTATTATATTCCCCCAGATAGAGCGTACTATGGCCGTAGCGTATGACCGATTGCCGCTTCATTGTGATCCACTGGCTTTGATCGGGACGAGCCCCCGCGCAGACACTTTTGAAAACAACTTGTTCAAAGGCATAGATTTCAATCGCAACCGGGCTTTGACGACTTTGGGCGGTTTCCCGTAGCCGCTGACCCAATTGCCAGGCAATATCTAGATTAAAGCGTTTAAACTGTAATTGTTGTTCCTGCTCTAGTAGCGAATTCATCAGAGCGGTGCTCATAGTTTTACCTCAATGGTTTGATTGAGTCGGCTACTTTCTCGGACCAGTTCAATGAGCTGAATGACCCGTAGTGATTCTTCTGCGGTGACCGGTAATGGGATCCCTTGATTGATCGCATCGGCCACGCCTTGATAGTAGTTCTCGTAGCCACCTTCAACTGGTTGAATGATTTGAGTGCTATCCTCGCGGGTGAGTGTTCCCCATTGGCTTTGATCGTCAATGGTCCAGCCGGGCTGCAGATAACCGGAGCCACTTTTGAGTTTGTCTTCCTGAGGATCCACGCCATTTTTAACAAATTTAGCCTGTGTTCCCAATAACTTATAGCGCATGTTATCACTACCTGGACTATATGGATTTGAATGCAGATGCACCAACAAGTCTGGGTAGTGGAAGATGATATTGAAGAAATCATCTGGATTAGAGGGATCGCGCATGGATAAACATTGCGCCGTCAGTTTTTCAGGAACTCCGAACAGTTGAACCACTTGATCGATCATATGGGGTCCTAAATCGAATAGGATCCCGGAGCCTTCGACACTGGCATCTTCTCGCCAGCGCTGTCGAACATTTGGACGATAACGGTCCATATGAGATTCGAACCATTTTAGTTCTCCCAGTTGACCCTCAGCGAGCAGTTTTTTGATCGTCAGAAAGTCACTATCCCAACGTCGGTTGTGATAGACGCTGAGTAGCTGCTGGTGTTGATTTGCGACTTCAATGAGCTGTTGCCCCTGCACCGAATTAGTTACAAATGGTTTTTCAATGATGACGTGTTTACCATTTTCTAGTGCCAATTTGGCTAAAGGGTAGTGCGCATTGTTCGGAGCGGTAATAATAACCAGCGCTGCATCGGAGTTTTTGAGCATCTCTTCGGCGGAATCGAAGCATTGAACGCTTGGGTACAGATTGGTTATTTCTTCATGCTGACGGCTGCTGATCGCGCTGAATTCAAACGCATCCAGTGATTGGATGAAAGGAATATGAAACACTTTGGCGGAATATCCAAAGCCGACAATGGCTGTTTTTATCGGTGTTGTCATGTTGAGTTCCTATATGTTAATGGTGATTAGCTCAATGTCATTATCCTGAAGATAATTCCGGCTAACCGTAGAAATTCGATGATCGGTAATGGCTATATCTACCCGACTTAGCGGATAGATTGAAAAAAAGTTCTGAGTATCAAATTTAGAACTTTCACAAACCAGAATGACCTGCTTGGCTTGTGCCATCATGGCTCTTTTTAGTGTAGCTTCTTGCTCGGAAGTAGTTGTCAACCCGCTTTCATTAATGGCACAAACACCAATAAATGCTTTATCTACAAAGTAGTGTTGGACCTGCATTTCGGCTTGTTGTCCGAGAATCGCTCGATGGTAGCTGTCGAATTTTCCACCGAGTAAAAAGACTTCCTGAGAGGGCAATGCGGCCTGCAGAATGTCTGGTGAGTTGGTGACTATTTTTAAATGTTTTGGAAATAAAGGTGTTGCTGCCGTCAGGGTGGTGCTGGCATCTAATAAAATATGTTCATGTTCTTTTACCAGTTTTGCGGCGGCTTGGGCTAACTGTTGTTTTAATGCTGTAACAGGTTTCTCGGCATATCCCTGACTTTGAGTTGAGAGTTGATTATAAATAGCCCCACCACGAACCCTCATCACATGAGGTTTTTGCGAGAGTTTGACTAAATCCCGGCGTGCCGAGTCATAAGAGATCCCGTAGCGATCACAGATCTCGGCTAGTGTTATTTTATGCTGGCTCTGGATAGATTTTTCCAGTTCTAATAAGCGTTCTTCTTGCGTCATACTTAAAATCACGTAAGTGTTTATAAGTATGATTAGCCATTTTTTAAGTAATTGCAATTAAAAAGATGCAAAATACGACATCTTGGAATGGAATAGGGAATGAATATAGGTGAACGCAAAGGCGTTCACGCTGATATTTTTATGCTCTCAGATAGGTTATCAGATGATGTATAGATTTTTATTTGGGCGTGGTGGTTGAGTCCTGCTCTTCAAAAAGATCCTGAGCTCGTTTTTTCGCTTGCTCTTGTTCTTCCGGCGTGAGCATTGATGCCGAAATGCGTTTAAAGTGGGGACCGATGATGTTTTGTAAGCGGCAGAAAAGTGGTGATTTTTGCATCAGTTCTGCTTTTAGGAAGCGAATGCAACCATAGCAGGTTTTATTCTTCACTCTATATTGTTTAGGTTTGATCCCGTGGATAAAACCTAGTCCATACATGCCCCAAATCAGGGGATCACGAATGAAATGAAACCACCAGTGGCGTTGGTAGCAACGTTGCATTAGGCTCAATGTGCAGTTGCGACAAGACCCCATCGGATGTCCGTTTGTCATTTTATTCTCCCTATCAATAAGTGTATTTTTTATCATACCCCTTCCGTAACAAATAGATACTTTCTTGAGAAATAGAAAAAGAGCAGGGGAATTTAAGGAAAACTGTTGATGCGGGAGCATATGAAAAGAGCGCTGAAACGACACGATATCTTAAGAGATGGATGGTTATTCGCTCTGAACGGTGATAGAGCCGCGATCACTGGATGCGCTACATCCAAAAAGTGTTTATATTGAATGGCAGCATCTGAGCTTGCTCTATTTAACATGAGGTGTCGTTTGTGGAGAATGTCCCCCGGCACAACCGTTGATTTGCCTAAATTAAGCTCAAAGGGCTGCAAAATTAATCATGAAAGGCCAACAGACTCTAAATCCATGAATCATCAATATACCGACCTTATCCAGATTTTTAATGACACATTTTATGCTGATTATCGAACGCGTTTGGAATTAGGCGGCGATGAACCCATCTACTTACCCGCAGATGAGACGCACTCTGATCACCGCATTATTTTTGCCCGGGGCTATTACGCATCTGCTTTACATGAAATTGCCCACTGGTTGGTCGCGGGACCAGAAAGGCGCTTACGAGAAGATTTTGGCTATTGGTATGAACCGGATGGGCGTACGGCAGCCGTACAGGCTCAATTTGAAAACGTAGAAGTGCGTCCTCAAGCTTACGAATGGATTTTAGCCGTTAGTGCAGGATTTCCGTTTAATGTCAGTTGTGACAATTTGAATGGTGATTTTGAGCCTAATCGATTGGACTTCATGCAGCGAGTGCAGCATGAAGTCATGCAGATTTTAGCGCAAGGGTTACCGCCTCGGGTTGCTCTATTATCTCAAGCTTTATGCCAGTTTTATCACACACCACCGTTGTCAGTTGAACAATTTGTAGCGGCCTAGTTGTCTTTGCAGAAGTCGCTTAACGCGCAAGAGATGATGATTTTTTTGAAAAAATGATGGGATATCATCGATTAATTTATCGCGATGGCTGGTCGTGATGCGTTGTTAGCTTATGAGCAATACGGGTATTGTTTTATCAGCGACAAACGTGTGAATAATAACCTGCAAAATTTGGGGTTGTTGCCAAGTGTAACGCAGACTAATCTTTTAACATTCAACCAACAATAAGGGTTATCAAATGAAAGTTATCGCTTATGGAGCAAGTACAAGTTCTACCTCTATTAACAAAGCCTTGGCAACTTATGCCGCTAATCTTATTCCAGGCGCTGATGTGACCGTATTAGATATCAATGATTATCCAGTCCCGATGTTTAGTGAAGACAAAGAGAAAGAAATTGGCCAACCTGAGCAGGCCAAGGCATTTCTTGATGCGATTGCCGGTGCGGATGCTCTGGTTATTTCTTTTGCCGAACATAATGGGCATTATCCAGCGGCCTATAAGAATCTATTTGATTGGTCTACACGTATTGATCAGAAAGTCTTTAAAGATATTCCGGCTGTGTATTTGGCGACATCTCCGGGCGCTGGTGGCGCGCAATCTGTTTTGGCTGCGGCTAAAGGTTCGGCACCTTTTTTTGGGGGGAATGTCAAAGCCTCGGTTTCGGTCGCTAGTTTCTACGATAATTTCGATCTGGAAAAAGGCCTGCTCACCAATGCGGCCATTGCTGACGAAATTAAAGCCGCTGTGGCAAAATTGAGCGCATGATTAAATAATTACTCACTAATTATGAATAAAAACCCTATATTATGGGTTTTTATTCTATTTAAATTCCTTCATACTTCTCATTTATCATTTTGTCTGATTGACGAAAAAACAAATCTCTTTCATAAATGTAACCTCTATACCTATAACGGATGATGCAAATAATCAGCAACTTGTTGTATTTAGGTGGAATTTTTTGGGTTACCTACCTATAAAAAAGGAGTACATGTATGTACCAAACGATCAAACGAGGATTGTTAGTTTTAGCCGCAACATTGTTTGCACTGCCCGCATTTTCTGCCAGTTATACGATTGGTACTGGAAGCCAAAGTGGAACTTACTATCCACTGGGCGGAATGTTAGCCAAAGTGTGGAGTGAAAATATTCCAGATTTTAATATGCGTGCTGAAGTGACGGCAGCCTCTGTGGAAAATACGATTAAGGTGGCCGCCGGTAAACAATTGGTGGGAATTTCACAAGGTAATGTGGTGCTACAAGCCGCCAATGGACAAAAACCGTTTCCACGTAAGATGGATGTTACGGTTTTGTTCGCACTTTATCCTAATGTGGTGCAGTTTATTGTTCCGGCTGATTCCGATATCCACTCGATTCAAGATTTAAAAGGGAAAAAAGTATCCCTCGGCGCTCCTGGTTCCGGTACCCGTGTGAGTGCCACTAATATTTTGAAAACACTCGGTATTTCGACTAATGATATTCGAGCCCAATCATTAAATTACACCGCGACGACCAATGCAATTGCGAATGGGCAGATTGATGCGGGCGTGATTGTGGGCAGCCTTGGCGTCGGGGCTATTACTGAGTTAGCATTAACTCACGATATTCGTATTTTGTCGTTTAGCTCGGATGAGTTGAAAAAAATTACAGCAGCTAATTCTTCTTATATTGAGCAAGATGTACCACAAAATAGTTATAACAAAGTTCCCGCCTTTAAAGCACCTGCAGTTTGGAACGTGCTGGTTGTGAATAAAAACCTCGATAGCAAGTTGGCCTATCAGATGACGAAAATCGCTTTTGAGCACATGGATGAGATCCGAAAAGTGATTAATGTGACTCAGTTTACGACCGTCGATAACATGAATAAGTTGAACGGTATCGCTCTCCATCCTGGATCAGAAAAATATCGTCAAGAACAACTCGCTAAATAGTTGGTGTTTTTGTAATCAAGATATGATGATCAGCCGTATTTATGATTCATACGGCTGATGACTTTTCTACGATTAAGTCAGACAGTGTATTAAAACCAGTCCTTAGGATTGGCGTCGCTGAGTCGGTTGGCCCATATTTACTGACAGAGTGCATGGAGTTTGCAATGAGTCAGAACAGTACAATAAATCGCAAGACGACTGAACTTGTGATGGTGATTGCTGCGGTTGCCGCAGTTGCTTTTTCAATTTTTCAATTATGGCAGAGTATTTCGGCTCACCTTGCTGCGCCTGTTTTTCGTCCTGTCCATTTAAGCTGGGTCTTGGTGCTGGTGTTTTTAACGCATCCGCTATTTAGACCGAGAACGAATGCGGCTGTTTATCTCACCGGCAGAGTTATTGATTTAGCCTTAATCATGATGACCTGTTGGGCTACGCTGAGAATTGCGAAGTTTGATTATGATGATATCAGCTTTTTATTAGATGGTTTGCAACCGCTCGATCAGTTAGCGGGTGGCGTGATGTTGATTGCCCTGATGGAAGCGACTCGCCGTACCGTGGGTTGGGTGATGGTCTTTATTGCTGTACTTTTTCTCAGCTATGCTGTATTTGGCGATGTACTCCCTGCCAGCGTGGCGAGTAAGGGATTCTCTTTAGAAGAAATTATCCGCTTTCACATTTTTTCAACCAATGGGGTCTACGGGGCACCGTTAGCGATTGCGGCAGGAGTTGTGTTTATTTTCGTGTTGTTTGGTGCCTTTTTGCAAGTCAGTGGTGCGGGACAGTTCTTTATCGATATGGCCTTTGCTGTCGCAGGTAAGTATCGAGGTGGGCCAGCCAAAGCAAGTGTGATCGCGTCAGCGGCTTTGGGATCCATTTCTGGGAGTGCAATTGCTAATACTGTGACCACCGGTGCGTTAACCATCCCGATGATGAAGAAACTCGGTTACAAAGCTGAGCAAGCCGCCGGGATTGAAGCGGCAGCTTCTACGGGGGGACAGATCATGCCGCCGGTGATGGGGGCGGGTGCATTTGTGATGGCGCAGTTCACTGGGATTGCGTATAGCGATATTTTATTGGTTTCTATTGCCCCTGCCATTTTGTATTTCATGTGTACCTTGCTCTATGTGCATTTAATGGCCTGTAAACTCGGTCTTGAAGGGATGAGTAAAACCGAGCAAATGCGTACTGTAATGGCTCAAGGCTGGCACTTTTTAGTTCCTCTGGTGTTGATTACGGTATTGTTACTGATGAGCTATTCACCGGTATTAGTGGGGGTTGCTGGGTGTGTCGCCATATTGGCTGCTGCGATGTTGCGTCGTTCGAGTCGAATTGGCATTAAACCGATTCTTGTTGGCATGCGTGAAGGGGCATTACTGGCCTTACCGATCTCGGTGGCTTGTGCCACGGCTGGGATTGTCGTGGGCGTCGTGGGGCAAACGGGAATTGGGCTGCAATTTACTCAATTTTTAATCGCCATGTCGGGTGGGTATTTATGGTCGGTCTTGGCGCTTGTGGCGCTTGCTGCCGTTATTTTAGGGATGGGCTTACCTGTTACAGCCGCCTATATTGTGCTGTCGATTATGGCTGTACCCGCTTTAATGAAATTTGGCGTTGGATTATTAGCCGCGCATATGGTTGTGTTCTGGTTATCGCAAACATCGAATGTGACGCCTCCCATTGCGTTAGCAGCCTTTGCAGGCGCTGGGATTGCTAATGCCTCACCGATGAAATCGGCCGTGCAAGCCTTTAAGTTGGCACAAGGCTTCTTTTTAATCCCGGCTATGATGGCATTTTCGGGGCTGATATTTATTAATAACGAGTCTATTTGGCATTTTGTGGTGTCGATCATTGCGACGGTAACGTTGTTTGTGGCGTTTGCGGGCGGCATTGAAGGCCGATTGCTGAAAGTGCTTAGCCTGCCCGAACGTTTGATTCTTTTAGTGATGGCTCTGACGGTATTATTCGCAACCGATACGATTCGTTTAATCGCGATGTTAGTGGTGATTGTATTAACCGTGATTAATGCTCGGCATCATATTCTGGGTAACAGTCAATCATCGTGAATGAGCAGATCCAATGATACAGCCCATTTTATCGTTGTGCTTCAAGGGCGTTCGCTCTGATCTCGGGGGAAACTCCTGTCGCTGTTGAACAACACGACAGGAGTTATCTCTATCACTAAATTTTAAAGTTTTTGACCAGCTGTACCAGTTGATTGGATGACGTTGCAATATCCTGGCTCGATGCGGCAACCGATTGCATCGCCTGCTCACATTCGTTAATTGAAGACGAGAGAGAGTCGACGTTAGTGCTAATTTCTTGTGTGGCTAGGCTTTGTTGGTGGGATGCGCTGGCAATGCCATCATTCATATGTTCAATATCATCGAGTGATTTAGCGGCAAGGCTTAATTTATCTGCTGTTTTAGAGGCTTGTAAGCACATCGCTTCTGCCGTTTTGACACTGCTTTGTAATTGAGTTTGTGTTTGTGATGAAGTCGTTTCCAAACGTTGAATAATTTCAGTAATTTGTACGGTTTCTCGTTGGGTATTGGATGCCAGTGAACGCACCTCATCGGCGACTACGGAAAAACCTCGACCAAATTCTCCTGCTCGGGCCGCTTCAATCGCTGCATTGAGCGCTAATAAATTGGTTTGATCGGCAATCGCTTGAATGCTTTTCAAGACGGTAGCAATGGAGCTGACTTGCTCGGTGAGTTCATTCACGGTTTGGGCATTATGAGCAAACTCACGGGCGACTTGGTTTAGCCCTTGCGCCGAGTCAATGACCTCCTGAGTACTGTGTTCTATTTGGTTTTTGGAGGTTTTCGAAGCTGACGTTGCGGCCTGAATATTCTGGGCTACATCATGGGTGCTTTCGGTCATTTGGGTAATGGCAGCGGCTACCTGTAGGGTATGTGAAGCTTGCTCAGCCAAGGCTTCACTGGTTTGCTGCGAGCGGTTTGCAACCTGCTGGGACAGGGAATTTTGCTGTATGGATGTTTGATTGATCTGGGTAATAATATCTTTTAAGTTTTGGCGCATAGCCGCTAATGCAGCCATGACGCTGTTGGGAGATTCTGCGTGAACTTCCACGGTTAAATCACCTTTGGCAATCGCATCTGCGACTTGGCGCATCTGTTGGGGATCGGCTCCCAGTGGTTTGAGTGCATGTCTGGTAAAGAAAAACGCAATGATTAGAATACACAGCATGGCGATGAGCAAAATATATACTCCTATCCACCACAGTTGGTGTGAGGTCGCCAGTGCCTCATCGACATTTTTTTTCACGACAATTATCCAGTTCAATGAAGAAAACTTAAAGGGGGCAAATGAAGCCAATACTTCATGCCCGGTGTAATCCTGGATGACTGCATCGCTTTCGTTTCCTGCTAGGGCTTGATCGACTGCTGCAGATGAGATTTTACTTTGGTCCGGATGGATAAAACTTGTGACCACGTTGTAGCGTTCTGGCATGAGATAAGAATCGGATCGCAGCAGATGGTCTTGCCCAATTAAGAGTGATTCCCCCGTTTGTCCCATACCTTTGCGTTGTGACATGAGTTGATTTAAGCCATCGATTGGAAATTGAGCGATCAGAACGCCTGCGCGTTTGCCTTGAGCATCAAATATCGGTGATGAAAAAAAACCGGCCGGGGTATCATAAGAAGGACGATAGAGTTTAAAATCGGTGATACTGACCTGTCCTTTATCGAGTTGTTGGGCCTTTTTAAACGCGACGGCTAGGTCGGAGTCTTTATACGGGCCATGGGTCAATGAGGTTGCAAAGTCAATTTCTTTGTAAACGCTATACAGGACTTCCCCATTGTTATCGACTAAGAAAATGTCATAAAAGCCATATTGTTTGAGTACATTCAGCATGAAGGGATGAATACTGGCATGGGCTTGATCATATTCGTCATTGTTGCCTGAATGATTTAATTTATCTTTTTCTCCAACAGGATGGGGATTATTAACGATAAAACGATATTGTAATTCAATGTCCCGTTCACTGAGGTTATTCATGATGTGGTTCACAATACCCTCATCAGCACCCGGATTATTTTTTTGTAATCTGAGTAAAAATTCTTGTCGATAAAAACTTGTTAAGGCAGCGGTCTCTTTGGAAAGCAGCTCTGTTGTTGGATTTATTTTCTGATAGGCCTGATCTAACTTGCTTAAAACACCACTGGTAGCGGGGTTGAGTGCCAATGTTGAGACCTCATCGTTGAGCCGTTCTAAATATTTTTGCAGGGCCGTTGTTTTGACTTCCCGAACTGAGTGAAGTTGTGCCAAAGCTTGCTGTTCCATCGAGTTGGAAGCGATAGAAATGATGACGACAATGACCGTTAACATCGGAATAAGGCCAATGACGGATAGCAATAGCAAAATCTGGTGTTTAAACTTCATCTCCGGCTTCCTCTTTGCTTTAATGGTATGACGTGAGGTCGGGTTCGATCATTAGTCGGCTCAAGCGAATCGTTGGATTGATTTTAAGATAACCTAAACCAATGGTGAGGATAGGTATTGCTCTTATTTTAAATTCGCTGTAATCACCCACTCAAATCTATGACCCTTCTTCAAAGCATAGATGTATTATTTGAAGTCATTGTATTTTTTATCGCCGGTTGATTAGGCTGAGAAGGCTTTGACCAGAGGAAGCAATTTTCCTTGAGTATCGACCTGAATGACATCCATGTGGGCTGCTAGCGCTGCATGGATGCCTAATTGAGTATCTTCAAAAACTAAACACTCATTCGCCGGAATATTCATCAGTTGGGCCGCTTTTAAAAAGGTGGCGGGGTGAGGTTTGTGCTGCATCACATCATTTGCCGAAACGATGACATCAAAATAGCGATCCAGTTGATTGGCTTTCAAAATAGCTTCGACATTATGCCGCTGGCTACCGGAGCCTATCGCTAATTTTTGTTGGCCGTAGCACTGTTTGACAATGGCTGCTGTGCTGGGAATCGCCTTACATTGGGCGCGTAGCTGATTAAATGCTTGTGATTTGCTGTGGCTCACGGCATTGGGATCGAGTTGAAGAGATTGTTGCTCATTGATTTTTTGTACAATTTCTTTCGAGGGCATCCCTCCTAAGGCGTGTAACCAGAGGGCGTCATATTTAAAATGATGTAATTGTGAGGCGGTTTCCCAAGCTTTTAGATGTGCAGGCATGGAGTCAATCAGTGTTCCATCCATATCAAAGATAATGGCTTTGTATTGGCTGAGATCGAGCATTAATCCACTCCACACAATCGCTAATTGGAATAAAAACAGGTATGGTTAGCTATCTTAAATCATTTCCCATAAATTTCTATGAAGGAGTTTTTATATGAGCTATCGAGTTGTCGCTTTTGATCTTGATGGGACATTATTGGGATCAAATCGTGAAATTCGAGCTGATTCTGTGCGGGCTATTCAGACACTACGGGATCAGGGGGTGAAGGTGGTATTAGTTACCGGCCGGCATCATGTTGCGGTTCGGGCGTACCATCACCAATTGCAACTCGATACACCGGTTATTTGTTGTAATGGTACTTATCTTTATGATTTTATAAATGATCGGGTGATTCAAGGGGCTCCGATTGCACAAAGTGATGCGCTGCAGATTGTGCAAGCCATGGATTATGATGAAATCAATATGTTGATGTACGTCAGTGATGCAATGACGTATGAACACTTGGATGATCATCTGATTGAGATGCAACAGTGGGCGGAAACCGTCGCTCCTGAGCTGCGCCCAGTCATGCGACAAGTTGATTTTAAACAGGTCATTGAATCGGGTGATACCATCTGGAAATTTGTGGCCAGTGGCGCAGATCCGGCCCAGATCCAACAGGCCGTCGCGCAGTTGCAAACTCAGTTGGATTTAAGCTGTGAATGGTCTTGGTACAACCGAGTTGACTTGTCGGCTCCAGGTAATACCAAAGGGTTCCGATTGGAACAGCTGTTAAAAGATTGGCAGATTGATCCGAAACATGTCATTGCTTTTGGTGATAATGGCAATGATGTCAGCATGATCAAATTGGCTGGGCAAGGTGTTGCGATGGGAAATGCGGTCGATGAATTAAAACAAGCGGCTGATTGGGTCACCGCGGGTAATAACGATAATGGGATTGCAGCGGCACTGGAACATTTTTTCCCCGAATTTTTTGAATGATTGATACGAGGATGGGGTGTGGTATTAAAATAACGATGTGTGGATGAGGTCTATGTGACTTAAATACCGCACATTGAGAATACTTTAGATACCCGCTGCATCGCTTGTTGAAAATTGTGTGTCTTAGCGCCAATCTTCCAAGAGCTGGAATTAAACGTCAGCGTTCCAATGGTATAACGGCGTGTAAAACAGTAAGGTAAGTTAGTTTTTTCTTTGATAAGAATGAATTGGCTTTCGAGTTGAGGACAACTAATCATGAAAGCCCCATGATAACGTTGTTCCTCAATGCTAGCGCTAATAAAGATCATTCGTCCTCGGCTATTATGAGAAATAAGCCAGTCACTAAACAATTGATATTCGTCGTAATTAAAACTACAGGTAGACATACCGAATTGTTTTAGGATCGCTTGTGGTTCAAATAGCATTGACCTGACCTTATTGCTCATCTGCTAGAAAATCCAATTATATAAACAACCCCATTAATTTGCTTGGTATAAATGATCTTTATCAATATGAATCGTGCAATTAAAGATGATTTGCATAAATAGTAATCGAATAATTCATCTGGATTCAAAATTCGTTGTTTAGCGCTTGACTGTTATTCGGTGTATGCCTAAAATGCGCGTCGCCTTAACGGATTAATCCACATTATTGGGGTTATAGCTCAGCTGGGAGAGCGCTTGCATGGCATGCAAGAGGTCGGCGGTTCGATCCCGCCTAGCTCCACCAAATGTGATTCTAGATTAATTGTTTTAAGGGGCTATAGCTCAGCTGGGAGAGCGCTTGCATGGCATGCAAGAGGTCAGCGGTTCGATCCCGCTTAGCTCCACCAATTCCTTTCTTAATTATCCCAAAGTTTTTTCAGAAATTTCGCAATTGAATTTGCAATGATGGGCTGTGCCTGAATGCTAGGATGGATCCCATCTGCTTGCATCATACCGGGTTGTTGATATATTGGTTCTACAAAAAAAGGCAGAAGTGGTATTTTAAACTGAGTTGCTAACTGATGGTAAACTTGAGTAAATGCTTGATTGTAGCGGTGACCATAGTTTTCAGGTAATTTTATTTCGGACAGAATGACTCGACATTGGGCCTGTTGAGAATAATGAATCATCGTTGTGAGTTGTTGTTGCAGATGGGTCGGAGGTAATCCTTGTAGGCCATCGTTCCCCCCTAGCTCAATTAAACACCAATTGGGTTGATAGCGTTTTAATAGCGCAGGCAATCGCCGGGCTCCACCACTGCTAGTTTCACCACTACTACTTGCATTGATCACCGTAACTGTCGGAAATTTGGATTGCAGTAATTCAGGCCAGGATTGGCTAATTTTCATTCGATGTCCAGCACTTAAGCTATCCCCTAATATGAGTAATGTCGTGGCATGGGCAGGAATGAACGTGATAAACCATATGAGTAGGATGTGTTTTATGAGCCGACCAGTACTTCGCATTGAAAACCTCTCTAAACAGATGGGCGATGAACGTTCGTCTATCTTTGAATTATATCAGGATGTAAATTTTTCACTGGATGAAGGTCATTCGCTGGCGCTAATGGGGCCATCCGGAAGTGGCAAATCCACATTGCTTTCTATCATCGCTGGATTAGAGCCTTGCACGCAAGGAGAAATTTGGCTTTTTGATAAGCCTCTCAGTCAGTTAAATGATGAGCAGCGAGCGGCGTTAAGAGCCTCGCATTTAGGGTTCGTTTTTCAGTCTTTTATGTTACTTCCTGGTTTTTCGGCACTGGAAAATTTGCGCATGGCTGGGTTTATTCAGGGGAAAGATTTAACCCTCGAAGCGCTCATGGATGCCTTGCAGCAGGTGGGGTTAGCCGATAAAGCGCAGCGTGATGTGACCCAGCTTTCTGGTGGGGAGCAACAACGAGTGGCGTTAGCCCGGGCGATTGTGACTAAGCCTCGATTACTGATTGCCGATGAACCTACCGGAAATTTAGATATTGCAACGGGTGAAAAAATTGCTGATTTGATGTTTTCACTGAATCAGCGTTATCAGATGAGTCTGCTGCTGGCGACCCATGATCCTCAATTAGCCAGACGTTGTCAGCGATGTTTGATCATCCATGCGGATGGTATCTATGAATAATATAAAAACCTCGGCCATGTTATCGCATCAGTCTTGGCGACTTTGGCATAGTGGCTTTTTAAAGCTGATGAGCTACGCCATTATTTTATGTGTGGTTTGTATTGTGAGTGGTCGCTATCTCAGTGAGAGTTTAAAACATCATTTTGGGGAACAGAGTACGGCCCGGTTTGGAGCTGATCGAAGTTTAAGTATTCATCGAGAGCAAACCCTTCCCGATCGTATCACCGAGCTTGCCTTATCCCAGAGTCGTTCGGTGGTATTTGATACGATGGCTTATCATGGTGATAAGATGCAATTGGTTCGGGTTCGGGCGACTGATCGCAACTTTCCGCTGCGGGGGCAATGGCAACGGACTCCGGAGCTGCCGTTAAAACCGGGTGAAATCTGGCTGGATCAGAGTGCGATGTTGATGTTGGATGTTCATATCGGCGATCGGATCGATTTAGGGAGTGCGACGCTAACAGTCGCCGGTACATCGCTGTCAGAGCCCAGTGGTGCCACGCGATCTTTCTGGTTCTTGCCGACAGTGGTCATCGATGTAGATGATCTAGTTCGCACCAAGGCCATCGGTCCCAGTAGTCGGGTTCAGTATTTAACCGATTTTTCAGGAAATAAAGCTCAGCTTCAGCAGTTAGATCAGCTGGCTCTTTCACTCTCTGCCCAATGGCACTATCACTCGGCCACTGACTTAAATCAGCGCACTCAGCAATTATTTTTAGACGGAAAACAGCTCATTGGATTAGCGGTGAGTTTGATTGTCCTCTTGTGTTTTTATACGTTATTGATCGCGATGCGCGGATATAGTCACCAATTAAAGCCGTTATTGTTGTTGGCTAAAATTTTGGGATGCCCCAGAAGAAAAGCCTGGATGTTGGTCTTTGTGCCTGTTGCATTGGTTTTCGTCATCGCAACCGGTCTAGGTTATGGAGTGAGTGTTCTGGTTTATGGGCTCGCGCAAATGTGGGGACCCGCTTGGCTGTCGGAAGGTTTTTTTGAATGGCAGACTCTCTGGTGGGGGATGACGCCATTATTGATGGGCTTGCTATTGACGGTGACAGCATTTGTCCCGATGCTTCATCAGCGTTATCGGCAGTTGCTTTCACAAGCCACTCCGATCTATCCCTTATTGGGATGCTGGATTATTTGTTCCTTAGCCGAGTTGATCTTATTGTTAGATAACTGGCGGTGGGTGACGTTGCTGCTCTCGATTGTGATGGTGGCGATTGTGATCGTGTCGTTATTGCGGCGCTGGGGAAGTGGCTTGATTTTAAAACGAATTAAAAAAGTTTCGAGTCAGTTCGCTCAAATGCAGCTCAGTCGAGTTAACTTCGCTGCCGATAGTTTGATTTTGGGACTGTCATTGGCATTAGGATTGACGGCCGGTATGTGGAGTATTCAGCATCAACTGTTGCAGCGTTGGTTAGCCGATCTCCCTGCCAATACTCCGAATTATTTTTTACTGAATTTAGAGCCCTCTTCGATATCTGAATTGACCGCTCAAGCCCGTCAAAGAGGGATCCAGCTTTCGTTGCCATATTCTGTGGTTCGGGGACGGATGACCGCGATTAACGGACGTCCGCTCTGTCAACAGCAATGTGCGGAGGATGAGCCGCAGGCTCCGGGACGGGAATTAAATTTGACACAGAGTTCTGTGCTTCCAGCCGGAAATCAAATTATTCAAGGACAGTGGTGGCATTCGTCAGCTGAGAAGCCGGGTGTTTCTTTTGAGGCAGAATTTGCAAAACGGATGCATGTTCAAGTAGGGGATCAAATTACATTTTTGATTTACGGGTACTCATTTCAGTTGCCGGTTCTCAGTATTCGTTCGGTGAACTGGCAGACTTTTCAGCCGAATTTTTACATTGTCTTTTCTCCTCGGGCACTGGAAGATTATCCAGGAATGGTTCTGTTGAGTGCTTATCTTCCTGAATCACAACGCTCTTTTTTACAGCAGGTCAGACAGTTATCACCAGGGATGAATGCGGTTGATATTAGCCAGATTTTGTCCATGACTCGTAATTTGTTAGGGCAGCTTTCACTGATCCTCAAGGTCATCGCACTATTGCTAGTGGTCGCTGCGGCATTATTGATGAATGCACAACTCGCAATTGGATTATTTGAGCGGCGACAGCAAGTCTCCGTATTACGGTTGTTGGGGGCTACGCATCAGGTTTTAAAAAAAGCCCTGTTTTTGGAATTCGGTATATTAGGCCTGATAAGCTCAATATTGGCGATTGTCATTTCGGAGGTGATGCTAAGTTGGTTAGGCCAGTGGTTGTCTTTAGACTGGGCACCGGAGATCGGGTTATGGCCTGTGATTGTTGCCGTGGGGTTAGCGATTATCTACATTTGCGTACGGCATTTTATCGCTCAGGTCCTCAAATCCGTTGATGCAGCGAGATAAGATTAGCGGTGATGACTCAGTAGCTCGTGGATAGCATCATCAAGCTGTTCGAACATAAAATGAAAGCCAGCTGCGCAAAGTTTTTCAGGAACAGCTCGTTGACTGCTAAGCAGCAGCTGACTGAGCTCACCTAATGTAAGTGTTAATAGTGGAGTGGGTACTTTTAGCCAGCAGGGACGGTGCAGATGTGTGGCCAAAATCTGGCTGAAGCGGCGATTTGAAACAGGGTTGGGGGCGGTGAGGTTGTAGACTCCCTGACATTGACGGGTATTTAGTAAATATTCGATGGCATGTACCATATCATGCATATGGATCCAGGGTTGATAGTGGGAGCCATTCCCGAGAGGTCCTCCCAGACCGGCTTTAAAGAGTGGCAGTATTGATCTAAATAGGCCTCCGGTATGACCCAGCACGAGTCCAGTTCGTAGAATACAAACCCGGCAGTTATCAGTGGCCGCTAAGGCGAGTTGCTCCCATTGCTGGCAAACATGATGAGCAAAATCATTCCGAAAATCTTTAAATTGTTCGGTAAGAATGGTATCCCCTTGATCGCCGTAGATCCCAACAGCACTGCCACTGATAAAAACTGAAGGGGGAGACTGACTCAGTGCTATTTTGGTGGCTAACTGTTCAGTGATATTCCAACGGCTGTGACAAATTCGCTGTTTTTTGCGCTGACTCCAACGCCCATTGGCGATCGGCTCTCCTGCGAGATTAATGATGGCATCAAATGCATTAAGATGAGCTAGAAAGTTAAGATCAGTGATGACATGTATTTCATGGCCAAGCTGTTGATAGGCCCGGAGTTCATGACGGGTTAAGACGGTGATCTGATGGTGATGCGCCAGTAAATGGGGAATTAAATGCCGACCAATAAAACCTGTGCCACCGGTAATAAGAATATGCATGACGACAATTTCATGGAATCAGTTAGCCTAACCATAGCAAACATTGTTATGGTTACGAAATGGTATGTTTAAATTTATGTGAGCACGATGATGCAAAAAACAGCACTCATTACGGGAATTGGTCATCGGTTAGGGTTTTATCTGGCGCAGAAATTACTGGAACAAGGTTATCATGTGCTCGGGCATTATCATCAGCAACGGGATTCCATCGATGAGTTAAGGTCGATGGGCGTTGAGCTATGGCAAGCTGACTTTTGTCAATGGGATTCTTTACAGGCCTTTGCTAAAGGGCTCGAAGCGGTGCCTCGTTTAGATGTGTTGATCCATAATGCATCTGCTTTTTATCCGGCCGCAGATTCTCCGACGCAGCAGGCATTGGATATGGCTCGTTTTGCCGCTGTGCATATGCAGGCTCCATTATTATTGATGGAAACCCTTAAAAAGGCGTTGTTTCAAGGCGAAGACAGCTGTGTGATCGCAATGACGGATATTTATGTTCATCATCCTAATGCTGAATTTCATGCTTATTGTGCGTCTAAAGCCGGGCTTGATAATTTAATGCAGTCTTATGTGCGATTATTGGCACCCAAAGTACGAGTGAACTGCATTGAACCTGGGCCGATTTTATTTTTAGATGAACATGATGAGGCTCATCGACAACATGTTTTGCAGCGAACACCTTTGGCAAGAGAAGGGGGCTTTGAACCTATCTGGCAAACGATTCGGATGATCTTGGAAAATAGCTATTTAACCGGGGCTCGGATCGCTGTGGATGGTGGTCGCTCGGTTTCCCAATTGTAGCGAACCTATCTGACAGATGAATTTGGATTGATGGACATCCAAAGGATGCTGTTTGAAGAGCTCATCATGTAGGGGTTTTAGATACTCAGGAATAGGAGCGTAGTGGCTTAGTTGCGATAATGCCGAATGGCTCATCAAAATATCTAGATCCAATACCCGATCTTTCTGGCTACTTTGAGGATCCCGTTTATTTCTTCCGTGATACATTTCCAGTTGATTAAATAGACGTTTGATCATCTCAATGGAGCGTTCCGCTTTAAAATAAAATAGCCCATTGACAAAATCGTGACTGGAAATCATTTGCGATGGGGCCGTATAGATCAGTGATGAGAAGGTGATTGGAGAAAAATAAGCACTTAATTGCGCAATAATTGCGGGGACATGTTGCTCAGGGCTGATATTACTGCCCAGACTACATAAATAGAACATTCAGTTTCCTTCTGAAAACGCTGATTTTTTACTATTTTTTGAGTATCTTAATCATCTATTGATTAGTTTGGATCTGTTTATGTCTCAGGAACTCCCTAAAAAAGCGAACAGTCGCTCCGCATCAAATTTCTTGTTAGGTAGTGCTGCATTAGTGATTTTACTGGCTGGATTAAAAGCAGCAACTCCTATTTTGTTACCTTTTTTATTGGCATTATTTATTGCCATTATTGCCAATCCTTTTGTGGTCTACCTGACTCGATGGCGTATTCCGAGAATTGTGGCAGTGTTACTGATCCTGCTTCTCATCGTGGTTGCTATTTTATTGATTGCCGGTGTTGTGGGGAGTTCTATTAGTAGTTTTAAGGCATCGATCCCGCAGTATCGAACTCAACTATTAGCTAATTTAGGTATTTTGACGCAACTCGCCGCCTATTTAGATATTCAGATATCCCGAGAGATGATTAGTAGCTATTTTGATCCCGGTGTGGTCTTTGGGGTATTTGCTAATACATTGAGTGGACTCAGTAGCATGGCGACGGATCTGTTTATTATTTTATTGACGACGGTATTCATGCTGTTAGAAGCCGATAGTTTGCCGCGAAAGTTATATACCATTTTACAAAATCCACGCATAGGATTGTCTCAAATAAATCGTTTCACACAGTCTGTGAACCACTATATGGGGGTTAAAACACTGGTAAGTTTGATGACCGCAGTGCCCATTACTCTGGTATTGCTGTGGATGAAAGTTGACTATGCCGTGCTGTGGGGGTTATTAGCCTTTTTATTGAATTTTATTCCGAATGTCGGTTCGCTTTTGGCGGCTATTCCGTCGGTGTTGCTGGCTTTAGTGCAACTTGGGGTCAGTTCCGCTTTGGGGGTCGCTGGCACTTACGTGGTTGTGAATTTGGTGGTCGGAAATGTAATCGAGCCTCGATTGATGGGGCGTGGATTAGGGCTTTCATCGTTGGTTGTGATCCTTTCATTGGTCTTTTGGGGATGGCTGTTTGGCAGTGTGGGCATGTTACTTTCTGTTCCTTTGACCATGATTGTTAAAATTGGATTAGAAAGTCATCCAGAAGGGCATTGGTTTGCCAAATTACTCAGTCACCCCGATGAAATCCAACCTCATGATCATTAATCGTTGGTCAGAACTAGTAATGGAGCCCCTTGAGTAATCTGAGTCCGCAGTGTCCGATCCAGTCGCTGGTAGTCATCGCTATTGGTGATTAATACCGGGGTTGTCAAATCAATTTGGGAGCGTTCAAGTAACGCTTTATCAAAGTGGAGTAGCGGCTGACCGACTGTCACTGTATCTCCTTTTTGGACATAGGCCGTGAACCCTTCACCTTGTTGCTGAATAGTCCGAAGACCAACATGGATAAGCATTTTAATCCCATCATGACTTTCCAAACTAATCGCATGTTGGCCATGAAATACCGTCTGCACGATACCGTTTACTGGAGAGTAAATAGTATCGTCATCTGGAATGACACCAATACCTGAGCCCATAATTGAACTGGAAAACATGCCATCATTGATCTCACTTTGCGCAATCAGTTGACCGCTGAGAGGGCTGGGCAAGAGTTGAGAATGTGCCTTCTCGGTACTGAGAGGGGACGGTGTGTTTGGTGAGCTGATTGTCTCTGGGGTCTTGGTCTCTTGTTTTGAATCTGGCGTTACGGAAGTTACCCAGTATCCGCCGAGTAGAGCGCCTATCAGACTCACGAGTAGACCGAGGATAAACCAGATATTCAGGTGAGATAAAAAGGGGAGGCTATGACTCAGTGGTATATGGAATAATGGAATTGTTGATGATGAACCTATTGCGATAAAGACCGTCCCGATAATGCTCGCTGCCCAGCCGATGAGAAAGGGCTTAATGCGGGGGAGTGTGACTGCAAATAGGGCTATTTCGGGTATACCGAATAGCGCTAAAACTCCGGCAATCGTTGCAATTGATTTTTGTTTGACGTCTTTTTCTTTGCAGGCTACCCCCCAAGCAGCACCGGCTTGTCCAACTAACGTTGGAATAACCCAAGACGATAACCAGGATGTATCGGGTAGTTGTGATAGAACATTTCTGGGGAGAAAAGGCCAAATACACCCCCAGAAGAACCCCGCAACTATCGGAAAATGTTGATTAAGCTGTTGCGTGATGAAGACATTGAGTTTGGCAATGATCACAATTGCCGGACTTAGGACCAGAAAAACCAGCGGTGTAAAAATGATGAGGCATAACAGGGGCAGAATAAAATAACGGGTGCCGGATGATATTTTGGGATAGAGATAATGATGTAAACAGGATATGCCCCAACTGATTATCATAATTGGAATGACACTACAGGCGTAGTTGAATAAAGGAATAGGCCAACCAAGAAACGAGAGAGTGTTCACCTGAGTTATTGCCGGGAAAAATGGAGGGGTATCGATATTGGGATGAAACAGCGCTGCCGCAATCGCCATGACCATAAAAGGCGATATATCGAATTGTTTGGCCGCATAGAAAGCAATAAATATGGGCAGAAAATGAAATGTTGCATAGGTAATCGAATGCAGTAACTGATATGTCCCGGTGTCTAATAGGCCTGTCTGCGCCCCTATATTTACGATGACATGAAGTACACCGGTTGATAATAATAGCCATACGAGAGGTTGGAAAATCCGGGTGACGAGAGTAATAAAATGTTGGCACCAACCTGAAATGGATTTATCCAATAGGATCGGGAGCAATATATGCTCACCTAATAATTGCTGAATCGCTTGATAAGTATCTTCCACATCAGGACCGATAACCACTTGATATTGGCCCATGCTTTCTAGTGCCATAATGACCCGAGGGTGATTCCTGATTCGGGCGGTTTGAGCTTGATCGATATTTTTAAGCTTAAAACGTAAGCGTGTAGCACAATGTTCAATCGATTTTATATTTCTATGGCCGCCGACTAACTGAATGAGCTCTTCGGCAAACCGTGGATCAGGAGTCATGATTTTCTGTTCTCATGCGCTATTTTAAGAGATATTTCCCCGGGGCTGATGATCTTCGGTGATTATTTTAACGGTCATTTGCGACTCATTTAGTCAAAGCTAATACGGTGCTTGTTCGATACGCCGAATCAACAGACCTTAGTGCCGACCAATGTAGAGGGAATGAAATGATTAAGCAAGTTTAGCTTTTGTGAATCGCTATTCAATTTTCGCATGATAGCCAGATCAACGATCTTGGTCACAAATTCAGATGGGGAAGGTTGAGCATTATGGACAAATTGGTAGTATTTTATAGAAATGTGATTGTTACCTTTAGTGGGCAAAACCTGGACGCAAAACCTCATGGTCGTGTGGACAGGTTTTTTTATATGTAACATAATGATGAAAATATCAAAAGTACTCAATAACAACGTCGTTGTCGTGACTGCTGCTAATGGCGCGGAACAGATAGTAATGGGGCGAGGACTCGGCTTTCAGAAAAAGAAAGGCGATACACTGGATGCTTCGTTGATTGAAAAAACATTTTCATCTTCTAATCATCAGGTGAGTGAGCGATTAACTGAGTTGTTGCAAGATATTCCTATAGAAATTATTGCTACCACGGAACGGATTATTGCAGTAGCCCACGAAAAGCTGAAAGGAAAGTTGCATGATAGTATTTATATTTCGCTGACCGATCACTGTAATTTTGCCATCGAGCGCTTTCACAAAGGCGCATTGATCCATAACGTTTTGTTATGGGAAATTAAACAGCTTTATCCCGAAGAGTTTGCCGTTGGGTTACAAGCATTAGAGATTATTGATAAATATTTACATGTTCGATTGCCTGAAGATGAGGCGGGGTTTATTGCATTACATTTTGTCAATGCGCAGCTCAATAGTGATATGAAAGGTGTTTATCAAATCACGAAAGTAATCCAAGAGATTATTAATATCATTAAATATCAATTGAATATAGATTTTGATGATAATTCAATTAATTATCATCGTTTGATTACGCATTTGAAATTTTTTACACAACGAATGATGGCCGGAGAACAGTCTGAAATTCTGGATGAACCTTTGGATGATGCAATTCAGGCTCATTATCCTATTCCTTATCAGTGTGCGCAAAAAATAGCGGCTTATATTCATCAGCGTTATGATTATCAGGTGAATAGAGACGAGCTGATGTTTTTGACCATCCATATTGGACGAATTTGTGCTGATCAGGCTAAATAATCGCAACGTGTATAAAGATCGTCCCATCTTTTAAATTGATTGCTCTACTGCATCAGAGACGATGCAGTAGGATTTTTCTAATGAGTCCAGATGTTGTGGCTTTGTGAAAAATGAGATCCTGTTTTTTTCCGATACGCAACTTCGTCTCAGTCATCTTTAACTTATGATGAAATATCGGGGATATGAGAGGTTGATACTCCCTGATCCAATCCAAATCTTATACCTGTGAAGACCGTTTTAAGTACAGATCGCTATAAATACATGACTGAAGTGGTTGCATTTATTTTTGATTTGTGAGTGTGAATAAAAAATGGTTTTTTTTAATGTTATCCACAAAATCTGTGGATTAAATTGTGTATTAAATTGTGCAAAATATTCAATACTATGATTTATATATAATTTTAGAATTGAATAAATATTGGGTAGATTTTGAGGTGTAGATAAAATATACAGATTATACGGAATCATCATGATCATGTTTAAAGATGATAGTCATTTCATGTGCTTGCTAAACACTTCTGTTTTTAACCCCGTATGAGTTAGATGAAAGTTATATTTTATAGATTAAATAGCTATTGAGATGGGCGGGTTGGGCCATCCTTGTGGGACTCCGGCGCCCTCTAATTTTTTGAAAGTAGCGCCGGTCTTTGGGCATTACCCTTGTTATTGGGGGGAATATTGATGGATCTCTCCTAATCCCGCTGTAAAAAATTCTTTAGTATCTGTGATGGGGTCTATCTGGTGGATCGTAACCTTATGATATGCGTCCAGTAATGGATTTCGAACTTCAGGAGCAGCACCCAAAAAAGTATGGCCCCCCGTATTTAAAATGGTTTTGGGATTGATGTAATCAGAAGGCCCTGATTCATTGGTTCTGAATGCCAATTGACTATGACTAAAGTAGTTTATACGACCTTTTTTGACGCATGTTTGAGCTGAAAGAGAATATACACCGCTAATCACTTCTTTAATCTGGCCATTTTCATGGATAACGGGTTTGCCTGTTGCATCGTAATGATCAAGGATGCTATCGCAACCATCCGCATTAAAAATGACCCCTCCCATACCGGCTGCAATACTGTAGTCGAGTAGCTGCATTCCGCCTGAAGCTATAAGTTGGACATCTAGATCAGGGTTATGGGGCATATTCACGGTTCGACGTAGCCTTTGAAGGCGGTGGTCCAGACATATCTCCAAGCCAAGTTCTATGGGGGATGCTGCATAACTCAAACTTACACGAGCTCCAGGGGAGCTAAGTTTACTTTTCCCATCACCTTGATTGTCACCATTCAGGATACTGACCGGCGGATAATTGGCAAGCCATTCGGTGATCTGTCCATCTGGAATAATGTCGTTATCTTCGACTTTCCCTAAGGTGAGATCGACGGTTGATTCCCCTTGTTTTTCAAAAGAATAGGAACTGACTTTTTGGGAATCATATTCATAATAAAAGAGTAGTGAACGGTTTCTCACAGTACACAGGGGGTCTTGTCGATATTTGTTAACGATGGCATTAAAATTCGCTTCTTTCTCTGTTGAGACATGGGTGGTGTTGAGCGATTTTAATCGAGTTAAGCCCACATGGGTGAGTGTGTCCGCCGTTGGACTATTTATGTTGTGGTAGGCTTTATTTAATTTTTTTAGTCTTTCTTTTACATCGCTACGTTTAAGAAATTTAGCAATATTTTTGACATGTGTTGTTAAAATTCCTCCGGAAGTGATGATCCAACTATGATGAGACTTTTTAAGTTTGTCCTCTAAGTGGTTTTTTAATTGGTCTTTTATATAAGCCAATGCAGATTTATGATTAATTTCAATTCCCGGGTAAGGGCCATGCTTACTGTGAAAATAAAACTCAGGGACGATAAAGAAGCATAATTCATGATCTTCAATCTGAGTAGATGCTTCATATGCGATCTCAAAAGCGGCTAAAAATGCCGTGATACGTGCATCTAAATCTTTTTGCAAATCGGCCGTATTTTTGATCGCAATCCCAGGCCACTCGGCTGCTACCCAATTGCCGATACTCTGAGGTTTTTTATAGGCGGTGTAGATTGACCAGGCAAAATAATGAAATTTATTAACTTGAGTCATTGTAACCTCTCAGAAATGAGTTGGTTAAACGTTTTGAGCGTCAGCAATGCTTGTGCATATAGTGACTTAACTATCAAGCACCTGAATTATTCATCTCGAAAATGTGGGGATGACATGAACTTTATAAAGTAGGATGACTTGAATCTATTAATGATAGATCGCTTTACTGTTAATAGATATGGAACTATCGCTGATAGTGTTGCTGCTCTGCTTTTGGCGTAAAGGAATAATGATTGGTATCGGTGAGATAAATATATGAAATGAACTTCGGACTCATTTAACTCAGCAAATGATCGATGGATTCAGAAATAAAAGTCGGATGAGGCTTTTTTAATAAAACGGGCATCACTAAGGATGCCCGTTTTACAATAACCAATCAAATAATGGATGGTTATAATTATTGCTGGCTCGCCTGAATGGCTGTTAAAGCGATTGTATACACAATATCTTCAACTAATGCGCCACGAGACAAATCGTTTACAGGTTTAGCCATACCCTGCAGCATTGGACCAATACTGATAAGGTCAGCACTACGCTGTACAGCTTTATAAGTGGTGTTACCTGTGTTGAGGTCAGGGAATACAAATACAGTCGCTTTACCGGCAACAGGGCTGTTAGGCGCTTTGCTTTTAGCAACGTTTTCCATAACCGCAGCATCATATTGCAATGGGCCATCGATAGATAGGTCTGGACGACGTTCCTGTGCTATTTGAGTGGCTTCACGGACTTTATCAACATCACTTCCTTGACCTGAGTTACCGGTAGAATAACTGATCATAGCCACGCGAGGTTCAATACCGAAAGCAATAGCTGAATCAGCCGATTGAATCGCAATATCAGCAAGCTGTTCGGCGGTTGGATCTGGGTTAATAGCACAGTCACCGTAGATCAGAACCTGATCAGGCATCAGCATAAAGAATACGGATGAAACAAGGTTGGCTCCCGGTGCTGTTTTAATTAACTGTAGTGGAGGACGAATGGTATTGGCTGTGGTGTGAACAGCGCCGGATACCAGACCATCTACTTCGTTCTGAGACAACATCATGGTTCCCAGTACGACGTTGTCTTTGAGCTGTTCCCGAGCCACAACTTCAGTCAGACCTTTTTTCTTACGTAATTCACACATCGGACCAACATAACGTTCACGGACTTTTTCTGGGTCCATGATGGTGACGCCATCACCTAAGGTCACACCTTCCTGAGCGGCAATACGAGAGATTTCATCGGCATTTCCTAACAGGATTGAGCGGGCGATGCCTCGTTCTGCTGCGATAGCGGCCGCACGAATGGTCCGCGGTTCATCGCCTTCAGGTAAAACAATTGTTTTTCCAGCTTTGCGAGCCATTTCTGTGAGTTGATAACGGAATGCTGGAGGAGACAAGCGACGTGGTCGGCTTGATTCTGATGCAAGTGATTCAATCCAGTGTTTATCAACATGGCCTGCAATGTAGTCTTGAACCAGTTCAATCCGTTCAGCATCATCAACAGGAATTTCCATATTGAAGCTTTGCAAGGCTAAAGCGGTCTGCCAAGTGTTTGAGTTGATTAGCATCACTGGCAATCCGGTTGTTTCCAGCGCTTGTTCACAAAGAGCCAGAACTTCTTTTTCTGGACGATAACCACCAGTGAGTAATAATGCGCCGACTTTCACGCCGTTCATTGCTGCCAAACAGGCGGATACGATGACATCACTCCGATCACCGGAAGTTACCAACAAACTACCTGGATTAAAGTGTTCCAACATATTAGGAATACTACGAGCACAGAAAGTCACCCGGCCTAGACGACGAGTCTGAAGTTCACCTTCATTGATGATTTCTGCACCTAAATGTTCGGCTAAATCTTTGGCTCGAGGTGCTATTAATGAAGCATTCCAAGGGATGCAGCCTAAAATCCGCATTGGACTTTTACTGAACATCTGCAGAACTTCTAGGTTGGTTGCATTTCCGATTGCTTTTTTATCAAACATCTCGGTTAAATCTGGGCGCATTGGATGGCGTTCATTGATAGGCGCACCGACTTTATTGATAATACAACCAATAATGCGTTTGTTGTTAATACCACCGAAGTTATTTGCGGCGATATCCATCCGTTCTTTTAACTGCTGTGAACTGTCATTGCCTGGTGATGCAACAAATACAACATCGGCATCAAGCGCTTTAGCAATTCCATTATTGACAGTCGCTGCATAGGAATTATTTAAAGTAGGAACCAAACCTTCTACGATAACCACTTCAGCGTCCTGAGTGCCATCGTTGAAACGAGCAACGATATTTTCAAGTAAGTCATCAACTTGATTAGCACTGATCATATTTTCTGCAACATCGGCAGCAAATGGTTCTGGTGGGTTGATATTAGTTGCATTACGAATAATTACTGTAGAACGTTCTGGACCGGCTGAACCATAACTATGCTGAGCAATTGGTTTAAAGAAACTGACATTCACGCCATTGCGTTCCATCGCGCGAACCATACCCAGACTGATGGAAGTGACACCTACACCGTCACCTACCGGAACTAACATAATTGTGCGAGCCACGGCTCTACCTCACTTTCTATGTTAAACATGACAAATTGGTATCTCTAGCGCTGAGATACCAATTATTACTTACCGACTTAAATTCAATTAAGCTTTTTCAACTAAAGCGGTTGCATCTTGTGCAATCACTAATTCTTCATTGGTTGGAATGACGAACATGGGGCGACTATCTGCAGTTGAAATTTTTCCACTGGCGCCGAAACGGGCGGCCATGTTGGCTTCGTCATCAATAGCAAAGCCTAGTAGTGAAAGTTGTTCAACGATCGTGGCCCGGGCAGGACCTGCATTTTCACCGATACCACCGGTAAAGATAAGTGCATCCAGACGACCATCTAGAGCAGCAGCATATGAAGCAATATATTTAGCAATGCGGTAGCAGAATACTTCACGAGCGCGTAATCCTTGATCATCCCCTTCTTCTGAATGTTCCTGAACCCAGCGGAAGTCGCTGCTATTTTCAGTCAAACCGAGTAAACCGGATTCTTTAGTTAACAGATGATCGACTTGTTCTAAGGTGTAACCTAAACGGTTCACCAAATGGAATACGATGGCAGGGTCGATATCACCACTACGGGTTCCCATCACTACGCCTTCCAGAGGTGTTAGGCCCATGCTGGTATCAACACATTCCCCGTTTTTAATCGCAGAGATAGAGGCACCGTTACCTAAGTGTGCTGTAATCAGGTTACATTCGCTTAAATCTTTGCCTAACATTTTAGCCGCTTCGTTGGCAACATAACGATGGCTTGTACCATGTGCGCCATAACGACGGATACCGTGTTCGCTATAAAGTTTATAAGGCAAGCCATATAGGTAAGCTTTGCGAGGCATGGTCTGATGGAAAGCAGTATCAAATACACAAACGTGTTTCAAATTAGGGAAGCTTTCCTGTGCGGCACGAATACCGACAAGGGCTGGTGGATTATGCAATGGAGCAAAATCTGAACATTCTTCCAAGCCTTTGATGACACTGTCATCGACGATGACAGACTGAGTGAATTTTTCACCGCCACTTACAATACGATGGCCGACGGCGATAATATGTTCATTTAGTTCAGGTGCTTGAGAAAGGATTTTATCAACAATAAATTGAATTGCTTCGTGGTGGGTCGCTTTTGCAGATAATTCAGAATCAGCTTTCTCGCCTGCAATTTTCCATTTGATGCGAGCATCGTCGAGGGTCAGACACTCAGCTAAACCTGAGATTTTTTCTTCACCGGTTTCTGAATTAAGAACCGCAAATTTGAGGGATGAACTTCCACAGTTCAACACTAGAACAAGCTTGTCGCTCATGGATCATTCCTGTTGATTGGTACCAGAATTTATCAGTTACCCAAAGATATCACTACTGCGTCTATCTCGTTTGGCAACTGTGCCGAAAATAGGATTAGAACAGTTTTGTATCAGAGATAGTACGAATAGATAATTCGATCTACACTTAGAGAAGGAAGACTGTTCTATAGATTAGAATCGAAGAGTGATAATATCGGATTTGTTACAAAATAAATATAAAACTTTAAGTAAAAAATTAGATTTTCACTAAGAATTTAACTATTTGTTGGTTTATATCAAAAACGACGTTTCAGGAAGTTGTCATATGAGTAGTTTTTCAACAGTTATTCGAGATGGCGTTCATTATTCTAAAAGCTGGCCAAAAGAGCCGGCACTTGCGGCTATTTTTCCTGAAATTCGAGTGATTCTCGCTTTGAATTTATTAAATAAGGTGATGCCTGCTTTAGCAGTTGTGACAATATTGTTGCCATATTTAATGAAAGTATCCTCTATGCTCCCTCAGTCGGCTGTTTTTGCTGTGTTATTTATATCGCTGCCATTTCAGGTCTTGTATTGGTTAGGGCATCGCGCCAATACGGAGTTACCGATGGCTTTGGTTCGTTGGTATCGAGAGTTGCACCAGCAACTGATAGATGCTGGTGTGGCCGTAAAACCTTTATCCGCGAAACCTCGTTATGCTGAGTTAGCCGATGTTTTACGCAAAGCATTTAGTTGTTTTGATAAGAGTTTCATTCTTTATGGTGACTAATTGCTGAATTGGTAGAATTGCAAATTGAACTCGGCCTCAACAGATCTTTCTGATTCAGTGAATTTTAGTCGACTCTCATCATCGAGTTTCCAGGCAAATGGTGTCATGGTCATGAGCCATTGGCGTTCTTGTGGTGACAAAGGCATCGTGTAACTCAAAGGATAATTGGCAATACACTGCATTCCTTTAATTGTAACCGCCGTATCGTCATGAAGGCGGACATCATCATAAATCAGCTCCCGTAATTGCCATAGATGGCGTGGTCCGGGTACGACACTCATCACGATGCCATTGGGTTTCAAACAGCGGAGAATTTCTGGCACATAAAGTGGTGCGAAAATACGGCTTATGAGGTCAATGGATTGGTTTTGAATGGGTAGGTGATGGCTACTTGCAACAATATATTTCCCAAATGGATCGGCTTTGGCTGCTTTTTTGATCGCCGTTTTCGCAATATCTAATCCCCAGACTTGTTTGGCCAGCGAATTTAAATGTCGGGTGTAGTATCCCTCGCCACATCCGATATCCAAGAGATTATCGATTGCCGAATGGTGCTCTTTAAGCCAATATTGAATGTGCTCCAGTAAGGGGTGGTAGTGGCCTTGAGCAAGAAATTGTTTTCTGGCATCGACCATATTTTGTGCATCACCCGGTGTTTTTGAATGTTTAAACTGTACCGGTAATAGATTAATGTAACCTTCTTTAGCTTGGTCAAAACTATGTTGATGGGTACATTTCCAGCTTTGATCATGCAATGTCAGCGGTTGTTGGCAAATGGGGCAACTTAATATGGATGGCATATCGAATTATCATTTGAATGACTGCCTGAGTTCAGGCAGTCTGGTGAATTAGAAAATAACGTTAGAACAATATTCTCGCAGGATATTCTGAATTTTGGTCATGGTTTCTTTCGATGGTGGTTCTACGCCTTCCAGTTTGTATTCTTCTCCCATCGCCGTCCATTTATGTTTTCCTAACTGGTGATAGGGGAGCAACTCTATTTTTTCGATATTATTCATATCTTTGATGAACTCACCCAGTAAACGCGCTGAAGCTTCATCATCGGTATAACCGGGGACGATTACATACCTAATCCAGGTTTTTTGGCCAATTTTATGTAGATAACGTGCAAAATCGAGAGTTCGATGATTACTGACACCAACCAACTGTTGATGGATATCATCATTCAGCTGTTTTAAATCGAGCATGACCAGATCGGTTTCATCCATCAAAGCATCAATGATAGGAGTGTGTTTACGAACGTATCCATTGGTATCAAGGCAGGTATGGATACCGTGCTCATGACAGGCTTTGAATAAGTCATGAACAAATTCTGCCTGAAGAATGGCTTCACCACCAGAGGCTGTCATCCCGCCGCCGCTTGCTTCCATGTAATGTTTATAGGGCAGCATTTCTTTCATTAAATCTTCTACTGTAACGTCTTTACCACCATGCAAATCCCACGTATCTCGATTATGGCAATAGAGACATCGCATTAAACAGCCTTGGAAAAAGGTAACAAAGCGGATCCCCGGGCCATCAACAGTTCCGCATGTTTCAATTGAATGAATGTGGCCTTTTAGTGCCATAAAATGCCTCCTAATAAAAAAGGCCTTGTCCATCGGGCAAGGCCTTTTGCACCTGATTAATTATATTTTATCAGGATATTGCGTCAGATTACATGTGATCAGTGAAGGTACGAGTAATTACGTCCTGTTGCTGTTCACGAGTCAGTGAGTTAAAGCGCACTGCATAACCTGATACACGGATAGTCAGCTGTGGATATTTTTCTGGATTTTCCATTGCATCCAACAACATTTCACGGTTCATCACGTTAACGTTCAGGTGTTGACCACCTTCAACAGCAGCTTCGTGATGGAAGTAACCATCCATCAAACCTGCCAAGTTAGAACGACGAGAATCTTCTTCTTTACCCAGTGCATTAGGCACGATTGAGAAAGTATAAGAAATACCGTCTTGGGCACTTGAGAATGGCAGTTTACCAACAGAAGTCAAAGAAGCAACTGCACCTTTTTCATCACGACCGTGCATTGGGTTTGCACCAGGAGCAAATGGAGCACCGCCACGACGACCATCAGGTGTAGTACCAGTTTTTTTACCATATACAACGTTAGAAGTAATAGTAAGGATTGACTGAGTTGGAGTAGCACCACGGTAAGTTTTAAGTGCACGGATTTTGTTCATGAAACGTTCAACCAAATCACAAGCGATTGAGTCAACACGTTCATCGTTGTTACCGAATTTAGGATAGTCACCTTCGATTTCGAAATCGACAGCAATACCATCTTCGTCACGAATTGGTTTCACTTTAGCGTATTTGATTGCAGACAGTGAGTCAGCAGCAACAGACAGACCAGCGATACCACAAGCCATTGTACGATATACGTCACGATCATGCAGAGCCATCAAAGAAGCTTCATAGCTGTATTTGTCATGCATATAGTGGATACAGTTCAGTGCAGTGACATAGGTTTTAGCCAGCCATTCCATGAAGTGATCCATTTTAGCGAATACTTCGTCGTAATCCAGAATTTCGCTAGTGATTTTATCCATTTTAGGACCAACTTGGATTTTTTTCTTCTCATCAATACCACCGTTGATAGTATAAAGAAGAGTTTTAGCCAAGTTTGCACGAGCACCGAAGAACTGCATCTGTTTACCAATAACCATTGGAGATACACAACATGCAATTGCGAAGTCATCGCTGTTGAAATCAGGACGCATCAGATCATCGTTTTCATACTGGATGGATGAAGTGTCGATAGATACTTTAGCGCAGAATTTTTTCCAGCCGATTGGTAACTGTTCTGACCACAGAATAGTCATGTTAGGTTCTGGTGAAGGACCCATTGTATATAGAGTGTTCAAGAACCGGAAAGAAGTCCGAGTAACCAGTGTACGTCCGTCTAAGCCCATACCGCCCAGAGATTCAGTAGCCCAGATTGGGTCGCCTGAGAACAATTCATCATATTCAGGAGTACGCAGGAAACGAACCATACGGAGTTTCATAACCAAGTGGTCGATTAATTCCTGAGCTTCTTCTTCAGTTAATTTACCAGCAGCCATGTCACGTTCGATATAGATATCGAAGAAAGTCGAGTTACGACCAAATGACATTGCAGCACCGTTCTGTGATTTAACCGCAGCTAAATAACCGAAGTAAGTGGCTTGGATAGCTTCCTGAGCTGTTTCAGCAGGACGGCCGATATCGCAACCATATTTAGCTGCCATTTCTTTGATCTGGCCAAGAGCACGATATTCTTCAGAGATTTCTTCGCGACGACGAATGATCTCTTCCATGTTTTCGCCAGTTTCAGTTGCTTCGTAAAGTTTTGCTTCTAAAGAGTCATGCTGAGCAAATTTGTCTTTCATCAATGCATCGATACCGTACAAAGCGATACGACGATAGTCACCGATGATACGACCACGACCATAAGCGTCTGGAAGACCAGTCAGAATACCAGCTTTACGGCAATTACGAATTGAAGCTGTGTAAACGTCGAAAACGCCTTGGTTATGAGTTTTACGATAATCAGTGAAGATTTTTTCGATTTCAGGAGAAAGAGTGCGGCCGTATTCTTTGCATGAGTTTTCGATCATGCGAATACCACCGTTAGGAATCAAGGCACGTTTCAGTGGTTTTTCAGTTTGAAGACCAACGATTTTTTCCAGGTCTTTTTCGATGTAACCAGCGTCGTGAGCAGTGATAGTAGATACAACGTCAGTGTCAAAATCAACAGGCGCATGGGTGCTGTTTTCAACTTTGATGCCTTCCATCACTTCGTCCCACAATTTAGTGGTCGCAGCAGTTGCACCTGCTAAGAAGCTTTCGTCTCCCTCATAAGGAGTGTAGTTTTTTTGGATGAAGTCACGAACGTTGACTTCTTTTTGCCAATCACCCGCAGCAAAACCTTTCCAGGCTTGAGTGTTTTGTTCAGCCATTTTGTACCTACCTTTACTCAATGTTCAGTAGAAAAGAAAATTATTCGCTCAGCTTTGAGCAATCGCTCTCAAATCTGAGAAGCAAACTGCTATAAACTAAGTGTATAACTTGATACTTTTTCTATCAGCATGCTGAAATTAGTGCATGCCATACACCATGTTGGATCGCATTCACCTAATTATCAACCTGAATGGTTGATAATTGCGATATCCACGAAACGATTATAATGAAATGATAGAACAAAGTTATCTAAGGAGCGGACTATTAAAGAGAACTTCCAACAACTTGTAACTTGTCATACCGCTGGTTAACTCTCTGTCTGTAACCCGCTGTGTAAGTTTGCGTAGATTTTACAAACCTCGATGAGGGATGGAATTGATCGTGATCAACCGTTGCGGCCTTATTATGTAAACCTGCTACATATATAGGTTATGTATCCAAATTGAGAACAGAAAATCAGCAAATTCAGCAAAAAATTTTTGAATTGTTGTAAATACAGCATATTTTTTGTACTTCGAACGTTATTTTTATTTATCAGTGTTAAATTAAATAAGGATTATGGTTAAAATTCCATCAATTGAAAAATGTTATTTTTATTATTAGGTTAATATTTAATCATGATTGTTGTGCGGTTTAACTTTTTCTTTTGAATATCGTGGATCGGTTTTTGTTATAAAATTTTTAGCTCCTGCTGCATGTCTTATAACATAAAGCCAATAGCCCGCGGGTGTCCTTTGCCGTTTTGTCTAGTGAAGCCTTGTTTTAATTGTTGACTTGAAATGCTTGGGGTCGGAATTTCATATCCGTGTCATCGATCTTTTTCTGAAGAGTATTGGGGGGCAAGGCCAAATCTGGAGCTGGAATTTCATCGCAGAGATTGGTTTTGTGCACGTTTATCGTGCTTTTTTTGGATTCATTATTGAGTTTTGTGAAGAGCGATGCTAATTTCTGCGCCTCTTCTTACTTGCTATATTAATGACTGCGGATCATTTCGCAGGTGGTGATGAACTAAGGTGACAATTGAGATGGCTGATATCCCCGCATTAGAAGTGAAAGGGATCCATAAACGTTTTGGTAGCAATGAAGTACTAAAAGGGATCGATCTAACGGCTCACAAGGGGGATGTTATCTCTATTATTGGTTCGTCAGGATCGGGAAAGAGTACCTTTTTACGGTGTATCAATTTATTGGAAATCCCAACGGCGGGCGATATTTATGTTCATGGTGAATCGCTTGAGTTCAAACATAACCGCCGGGGAGAGCGTATTCCTGCAAATCCGAAGCAAGTACAGCGGGTTCGAGCCCGGTTATCCATGGTTTTTCAAAGCTTTAATCTATGGTCACACTTAAGTGTGTTGGATAATATTATTCAGGCTCCGGTGCATGTCTTAAATGTTTCAAAAGCTGAAGCAATCGAGCGGGCGGAAGCCTTGCTCCATAAAGTTGGATTATATGAGCGGCGAAATTATTATCCATCGCATATGTCCGGTGGACAACAGCAGCGGGCGGCTATTGCTCGGGCGTTAGCTATGGAGCCGGAAGTAATGTTGTTTGATGAACCCACTTCAGCACTGGATCCAGAACTGGTCGGGGACGTCCTAAAAGTGATGCGCAGTTTGGCGGAAGAAGGTCGAACAATGGCCGTGGTCACTCATGAGATGAGTTTTGCCAGAGATGTGTCTTCCCACGTGATGTTTTTACATCAGGGGCGTGTCGAAGAGCAGGGAACGCCTGAAAAAGTTTTTGATCATCCGGACTCTGAGCGAATGAAACAGTTTTTAGCTCCCAAATATTGATGAAAAGGCCCTGATGTGAGGGCCTTTTTTGATCGCCTGATGACGATTGATCATTGTGATTCGCTAGTCTGCTTTCAGACCCCTTGTTTTTATACTAGTGATGGGGGCTCGGTGTTGGCGATGCCGCCATTACGATCTGACCATGTAACCAGAAAATTTTGCAGTTTTTCCGATTGAGGGGTATGGAAGAGTTTTTCTGGTTTTCCGCGTTCTTCTATTTTGCCATCGGCCAGAAATAGTACTTGATCCGAAACCTGAGCGGCAAAGCCCATCTCATGCGTCACAATCATCATGGTCATTCCCTCGTCGGCTAATGATTTCATGACCTTTAGCACCTCACCAACGAGTTCCGGATCTAAGGCTGACGTGGGTTCGTCAAACAGCATGATCTCGGGTTCTCTAGCTAAAGCTCGGGCGATAGCCACCCGTTGCTGTTGCCCTCCAGAGAGTGCGGTGGGATAGGCACTTTGTTTATGTTCCATGCCGACTTTGGTTAGAACGTCGATCGCTTTTTGTCGCGCTTTGGACCGGGACCATTTATCGACAATGAGTAATGGCATCATGACGTTGTCGATGACGGTTTTGTGGGGCCACAGATTAAATTGTTGGAATACCATCCCGACATGATGAAGATCTTGCTGAATGATATGTCGTGGCTTTTGTTGGAGGTCTCCGGTAAACGTGACTCCATAACCGACTAGATTTCCATCAATGTATACTTCTCCGTCATCATAATGTTCCAGAAAATTTAGGCAGCGGAGCATGGTACTTTTCCCTGATCCTGAACCACCGATGACAGAGACTACTTCGCCTTTATAAACATGAAGATCAATACCTTTTAATACTGTATTTTCACCGAACTTTTTTTTAAGACCTTTGACTTCAATGACGGGTTTGCGGGAATGTTGCATGTTCGCTCCTTGAATTTAGATTAAATAACGGGTGGTGTGACGTTCAAATGCCATTGCGGCTTTTGAGATCAGAAAGGTAATGCACCAGTAACAGAGCGCAAGGAACAGGTAAGGCTCGACCACCGAAAACGTCTCGGTGGACATTTTGATGGCTGACGTGGTCATTTCCGGAACGGTAATGACCGAGAGTACGGCCGATTCTTTGATCAATAGAATGGTTTGGTTCAGCATCGGGGGGAGAATGAGGCTGAACATTTGTGGCAGTCGAATGTGCCAGAAGACTTGAGCTGGGGAGAATCCTAGATCAAAAGCGGCTTCAATCTGTCCTTCTGGGATGCTTTCAAATCCAGCTCGATAGATTTCGGCAAAGTAGGCACATCCATAGAGGCCCAATCCCCAGATACCGACTTCTACAGCTGACGCTTGAAGCCCAATAAATGGCCCACCGTAGAAAACCAGAAATAACTGAACCAGAAGCGGAGTACCGCGAAATAACGTGATGTAGATGCGATATATGCATTTTACAATAACATGGTTGATTTGAAAGCAGAGGCTGATCATAAGCCCTCCGAACACGCCTATGATTAATGCACCGAAACAGACATAGAGTGTGTACCCAATCCCTTTGAGTAATAGAGGCCAGTATTCGATAAATAAGTGAATATTCATAATTCGATTTCCTTACTCATGCCGGAGACGTTTTTCAAGGTAGCGGCCCAGTTCACTGACACTCATTGTGAGGAGTAAATACAGAATGCCAGCGGCGATAAAAAACTCGAGGGGGCGGTAGGTGGTTGACGAATATTGCTGTGCAACCCGCATGAGTTCGGTAACGGCAATCGTCGATATCAGCGATGAATTTTTAATGATATCGATGATTTCACTGACCAAGGCGGGCAAGGTCACTTTAATTACTTGGGGTAATTCAATGTGAATAAAGGACTGCGCTTTGGAGAAGCCATTGACCCATGCCGCCTCTCTCTGCCCTTTGGGGAGCGTTGAAAATCCACCTCGCAGAATTTCGGATTGAATGGCTCCACTATTGAATGCCAGCGCCAGAATAGCCGCGGTAATAGGCGGTACGATGATCCCTGCCAGTGGTAAAAAGAAAAAGATGATACTCAGTTGAATCAGTAATGGAGTACCTCGAAAGGCACTCACATAAAAAGTACTGATAGCGCGTAGCAAACGATTTGTTGAGGAACGGGCCAGATAGGTGATTGCGCCAATGATGAAGCCACAGCCAATCGCTACTAGCGAGATCCAGAACGTGGTCCAGAGCCCCTGGAGTAAAGCATTACGATAGTCCCATACAATGGTTAGATCGAACATCATTCCTCCTTGGGACGGGAACGTGATGCCGCACAGACACACAATAATTCAAACATCATGGTCGCTCCGGTTAGGGCGGTGATTCCGGAAGGGTCAAACGGAGGGGAAACTTCAACAACATCGGCGCCGATGATATTGAATTCGCTCAGAGACCGGATTAATTTTTGGGCCTCGAAAGTCGTGATCCCTCCAACTTCAGGGGTACCGGTCCCCGGAGCAAAGCAAGGATCTAAGACATCGATATCGAAGGTGATATAAACGGGGCTTTGACCTACAACCTGTTTTATTTCATCGATAACGGCATCGAGTCCCAACTGATAAAATTCTTCGATATGAATGACGCGCATGCCTCTTTCATAGCTGAATTTCCAGATATCTCGATCGGTGACACTCCCCCTGATCCCAATTTGAATCGTTTTGTTTGGATCGATCAGTCCTTCTTCTGTGGCAATTTTAAAGGGCGAGCCATGATGAAATTTAGATCCCAGATAAAAATCTCCGGTATCACAATGAGCATCAAAGTGGATCAATGCCACGGGGGCCTCTTTTGCCATCGCTCGAAGTACCGGTAATGTCACGGAGTGATCGCCCCCCACGGATAAAGGCAGTACGCCCGATTGTTTGACTCGGGTGTAATAGTCTTCGATAGCTTTGTGCGCGCCAGTGAGTTCAAATGGGCTATCCGGGAGTGCATCACCTATGTCGCCAACTTGAACTAAATCAAAAGGGGCGATGCCAGTGGCTTGGTTAATCGTCCGGACCAGACTAGACTGATTACGAACTTCACGAGGACCATGTCTGGTTCCGGCCCGGTTGGTTACGCCACCGTCAAATGGGATCCCGATCAAGGCAATATCAATGCTGCTTAGATCCGTAACTACGGGAACGCGCATAAATGTGGGGATCCCTGAATAGCGAGCCATGAGCTGTGATTCGTAACTCATCATGATTTCTCCCGATAATGGGCAATATAGCCAATGGTATTCATTAAGAGCTGGGCCGCCAGAATACTTGTGATTTCGTTGGCATCGTAGGCTGGGGCCACTTCACAGAGATCAACTCCCACGATATGACCTCTTTGAGCCAATTGTTCGATGATTTCTAAAACTTCATAGTACATGAATCCACCATGACTCGGAGTTCCGGTCCCGGGGGCTATGCTGGGATCAAACCCATCGATATCGATAGTCAAATAATAACGGACTCCGGCAGGGATCTGTGCCATGAGTTCATCGATGGATAATCGTCGTAATTGACGAACTGAAAAAATAGTGGATCCTGCCGCTTTGGCATCATCATGATCGGCTTGATTGGATGAAGAAACATTGCGGATCCCCATTTGGGTGATTCCGGTGACATGGGGCATTTCGGAGACCCGACGCATACAATTCCCGTGGCCATACCGAACGCCATGGCGTTCATCGACAAAATCTAAATGTGCGTCAAACTGGATCACATGAATTGGCGCTTCATCACTGAATGCGGCGACATTCGCGGCGGTAATGGCATGATCACCGCCGAGAATAATCGGAATGGCCCCGCTGTTTAATATTTTTCGTACAGCGGCGGTGGTATTGGCCAGACAGCGATCACTATCGGTGTGGATCATATCGACATCACCGATATCGATGATTTTTACTTTATCCTTTTGTAGATAGAGGGTGTCACTTTCGTAGTCGTAAGCGCCGTTGTGACCAAAGCTGAATAAGGTTGAAGAGGCGCGGATGGATCGGGGTCCAAAACGGGCTCCAGAACGATATTGGCATCCCATATCATAGGGAACACCTAATACAGCAAAATCGGCGGCAATGGCATTCCAGTCGGTGACGGGCGTGCTTTTTGCAAAAGTTGTATGACCGACAAACGGGAGATTCAGTCGGCCAGTTTCATAGTCATTGGTACTCATTATTGTGCCATTAATGTTATTGGATAGTTTGTGCCCGGTTGGCACAAACTATCCGAATGAAAGGAATGGATTAGTTCTGTGGTTTGGGAAGAGTCCCTTCGGGAACATCCATCGTAAAGCCAAACCATTTCATCTGAAGCTCTGCAAGCTTGCCGCTTTGCTGTAGTTTCAGTAGCCCTTTATTCATAAACTCAACTAATGACCGAGAGTCTTCATCGTTGCGTGCAGCCCATCCATAGTAGGATTTATCCCCAAATGGCGGTTTGACGATAGCAAACATATCCGGACGTTTTTTGACAATAGGAGCCAGATTTGGGATCGCTTGCGGTACGATGTCGACCCGTCGGGAGGCTAATGCCGCATAGGCTTCGTTGTAATCGGTGAATTCAGTGATGGATTTGACCGATTTTCCTTCAGGGATCAGAACCTCTTTTTCAAATTTTTTGACAGCGGTATATTGAGCCGAACCCGCCTGAACCCCGATTACTTTTCCGGCCATATCTTCCGGTTTGGTAATGCGGTTATCATTTTTACGTTTGAGAATAGCCACCGATGCATCCGCAATGGGGTTTGTAAATGCGTAGTGCTCCATACGTTTTTGGGTGATCATTAAAGAGGTCGCAACAAAATCATAGCGTTTGGCATTGAGTCCGGCGAGGATCCCCTGAAATGGTAGATCAAGTTGCTTGAGTTTTACGCCGGGAAGATCTTTTAAAATGGCGTCCAAAATATCTTTGCCGTAGCCCACGATTTTTCCGTTTTCAAGCATTTCAAAGGGTTCATAGCGAGCTTCGGTAGCGACGACAATTTCTCCTTTGGCTTTAATATCCTGTAGTAAATCGGCCTGAGCTGTTGAAACGCCAATGATGAATGAACTCAAACACAGCATGTGCATGAATGTTTTTTTTAGTTCCATGTTTTTCTCCAATCCCTCGTTGATTTATGGTTATCTTCAGAGCAATGGCTGAGATCAACAAGCAGGAAGTTCTAATAACAATTGATAAGCAGGCGTAATGCGTTAATTTGGTGATTATTAGGAATAAACTGCACCAAGATCGTTCTTGAGCCCGAATGGGATAGCCGGTTGTATCCGATTGGCGAGGGGCATCTCATGGCATATGCCTTGCAAACCCTAACAGGTCGCTGTCTTGAGTGGAGTTGCTATGTCGATTCGTCTTCCCCCCTTAGAAGCGCTTCGTTATTTTGAGGCGGCTGCCCGGCATTTGAGTTTTACTCTGGCGGCGGATGAATTGTGCGTTTCCCAAAGTGCAGTCAGTCAGAAGGTGATTAAGCTGGAGGATCGGCTGGGTTATAAATTGTTTGAACGCCATTCCCGGCAGCTGGTGCTTACCGAACAAGGTGCCACGCTCTTTCCGGTGATCCATGCCTCTTTGATTGAAATTCGAGATTCTCTGAATAAGATCGAATCCAATGGGCAGATGCGTAAACTAACCGTGTATTGCATGCCTTCATTTGCCAGTAGCTGGTTGTTACCTCGGTTACACGATTTTCATACCCGGTATCCTCATATTGATTTAAATCTGGTGGCGGAGCTGGCAGAGCCTAATTTTCATAATGAAATTGTAGATATTGGTATTTGCCACGGGATTGGCGACCAACCTACGATGGAACAACAGCTTTTATTTTGGGATTACGTGTATCCTGTCGCTAGCCCAGCCCTATTAGAGCAATGTCCTTTAACGACGCTTCAGGAGTTGAATACAACGGTGTTGATCCATGATTCATTACCTCAGGCCAAATTATCTACGTCTTGGCAGCGGTGGTTGGTTGAGCGGGGGATCCGCAATATTGATTGTGGGAGTGGTTATCGATTTAATCAGGCTGATTTTATTGTCCGTGCGGCGATTGATGGTCGGGGCGTTGCTTTGGGGCGTCATGTTTTGGTAGCCCATGAGGTTCAGCAAGGGCGTTTAATTCCGCTTTTTGGGGATGTAGAAAAAGATGATGGGGTCTATGTCGTTTGCCTTAAAAAATTAATTCATCGTCCTCAGGTCGAAACCTTTATGCACTGGCTTAAGGAACAAGCCCATACCTTTGAATCTGAAATGGCAATCGATAAGATAGTGTTCCCTAAAGAGGTTGCTGAAATCCGTTCATAAGTAAATGTTATAGCTGCATTAGTATTTACCGTTTGTTTCCTCCTGATGCGTATCTCAACATGAAGAGAACTTCAGGAGGTGCTGATATTGGATGCTAGGATTGAAATTCGCAATGGTGCGAAGTCGAGGGCTTTTTTTAGTACGCAGGAAATGAAAACCCGCCTGAGTAAAGCTCGACAACTGATGGAACAGCATCACTTGGATGCACTACTTCTCTCTGGTGTTGGTCATATCAGTTATTTTAGTGGCTTGGTGGTGGACTCCCGAGAGAAAGCTCCGACGGTATTACTGATCTTACCGCAACGTTCAGTACTTATCGCACCTCTCAGTGTCGGAGGGCATAGTTACCGAAATAGTTTTTGTGAAAGTTGGTTATATGCTGATTTTGGACATTTTTTGCAGCATGTGCAGCACTACTTATCCGGTGCGAAGCGGATTGGTGTGGCCTCTATGAGTTTTTCGGCCGGATTATTGAGAAGGCTTGCCACTGTTCTTCCCTCCCTTAAAAAAGCGCTATGTGTCGAAGTTCCATTGTGCGCATTAAGAAAAATTAAATCAGAGGAAGAGAAGCTTCTTTATAGTAGAGCCGAACAAATTGCCAAGAGAGGGTTTGAGATAGGTGTATCACTGCTGAAAGAAGGGATCTCTGAGCTGGATTTAGCGCTGAAGATTCGAGAGGCGCTGATCTTTGAAGCGGCTTATTTTTTCCCGCAAATGGATGTTTCGCAGTCATATTCTCGGGTTCAATCCAGTTTAAATACGGATAGTGTCATTGCGCCTCCGTCGACGCGATTGTTGCAACAAGGCGATTTAGTGAATTTAACAGTGTGTCCAGTCATTGGCCATTACGATTATCCGGTGAGTTGTAGTGTCGTGGTTGGAACATCCGGTGAAGTTGATTCTGCTTATACCACCAGCCTGAAGTCTGTTTATCAAACGTTTTTGGATTGTGTTCAAGTGAATATTCCCATTTCCCTCTTACGCGCGGATATGAAGCGATATCTGGAGTATCGCTTAAAAGATGTGCGTAATTATGACATTTCTATTGGCTGTTTGGATGCGGTATCTGGTGAGGAGGCTTTGGGTGAAGAGATGCGGATTCAAGCGAATACCATAGTCGTATTTTCGGTCCAGCTATCTAAGTTGTCCTATGATCATTATCTGAATGTTTATCGTCTAACTCATCCCGTATGGGTTGAGGGTCCCCGCTAATTTTTCTCGGAATTGTAAGCGTGTTTTCCTGAAGTATCTTTAGGCGTCCTACGATCTATGTCGCATGGTTTAGCATTGTGGCTGAAGGCCTCATTTAAGATATGACGATCAATCTAGCCCATGGCTGGAATGATGAAAGAGTTCAATGTCAGGGCCAATATCGAGTTTCAATATAACCTGATTCAGGTATTCTTTTTCTTAGGCTAACGGTAGGTTTCTAGTCCTTTGAGGTCATTGCAGTGATTTGGGGATTCGTCATTAATTAACCAACCTAATCCTAATTATCTGAGTTTTATCGGATGCTAACTTGCTTAATCGCTAATTATTAATCATGTTATTGAAGAATGTTATTTTCATCAGGATGAGATATGGATGAGCCATTTATAAGTGCATTGCTTTTGGATGGACAAGGCAGAGCGACTACCTTGTCCTTGTCAGAAGTGGAACAGTGGTTTCCTGAACAAGGTGTGCTATGGGTCCACCTTGACTGTGCCAATGAAGCTGGATGTCAATGGCTGACGGAACGAAGTGGCGTGAGTGATGTCATTAGTGAGGCGTTACTCAGTGAAGATACACGGCCCCGAATTAGTCATATTGATGAACAGTCCTTGGTCTTTTTACGGGGCGTTAATTTAGCGGAAGGTGCCGAACCGGAAGACATGGTATCGATTCGGATTTGTATCGAACAACGGCGAGTTATTTCAACGCGTCGCCGCCGGTTATTGTCCGTGGCTGACTTAATTCAAGCGTTGCAAGAAGGGGATGGCCCGAGAACCAGTTCAGAATTCCTGGTAACGTTATGCCATTATCTGACGTTGCGGATGGACGCCGTGATTGATGATTTACAGGAGCGAATGGCACAAATCGAAGAGTCGGTTGTTGAAGATGCGTCTGCAGAAGGACGAAATGAATTAACTGCTATCCGTCGGCAAAGTATTAAATTACGACGCTATTTGGCTCCCCAACGTGAAGCTTTGGTCAAAATAGCGTTTGATCGTCGTTCCTGGTTAGATCCGGATGATCGGCCATTATTACAGGAGAGTACCGACCGTCTGATCCGTTATATCGAAGAGTTGGATGCGATTAGAGAACGAGCAATTGTGACTCAGGAAGAATTTACAAGCCAGTTATCGGAACAGATGAATCAACGGATGTATGTGATGTCCCTCATCGCGGCGTTATTTTTACCGTTAGGTTTTTTGACGGGGCTATTGGGGGTGAATATTGGCGGTATTCCAGGTACCGGTTCGCCTTTTGCTTTTACATTGTTTGTTGTGTTTTTGCTGGGAATTAGTGTATTGATCCTGATTTTTTTCAAAATAAAGCGATGGTTTTAAAGGTCTCACCGAAGCTTTGCTTTTCATCGGGTTTTATTAACAATGCGGTTATGGCATGTCTGGATGATAACCGCGTGGTTAGACCAAGAACATACTCTTTCAATCCGTTATTTTAAAGAAAATGACTTGAATGTCTGTCAGACTGATTTGACCTATTTGGTTCACTTTAATTTGTTTTAAACCGCATCGAGCTTTGGATGGTTAAGGTGATTCAATAGCGCAACTCGAAAGTCATTTACCTGATCTTAGGTCTCATGGCTCGGGCATCGCAGGTCGGGTCTAAATGAGTTCGGTATGTTTGGAATTTGCTCAAATAGCCAGCAACAGCCAATGTGTCTTCCTTTGTTGGCGTAAATATTGCTTATTGTTGAAATGGAGTAGAATGCTGTACTAAAAGTGATCCTCTTTATTGCAGATTCTATCTGGTTATATGTTAAATCTAAAGGATTGTGTGCGTGAAAAAAGTCGTGGTAAGGATTATCTGTTGTTGGTTCCTGATGGCGATTTCATCGATCAGCTACGCAGCGATTGTGAACAATAATCACCTATATCAACAATCAGAAATTATTATTCAGCAATTACAATCGATTCGTCAGGCAAAAGCATTGGCTTCATTGACTCCGGAGCCTCCTATTGTTGCCGGTAAATTGGCAACTTCATTGTTTTTTAAAGCAAATGATTTGGTCCGTTTGGCGGGTCAGCTGCAGCAAGCTCAGGGGCTCACGGTCATTAGTCCCATTGAACCTGAGTTCCGGGTGTTTCGCCCCTCGAATATTATGGCTCCTTTGCAAATATTGTCGAAACAGTTGGAAGAGGTGCGTCAGCAATTGGGTATTCTGAGTCCGTTACCTGAAATTGATGTGCCCATGGGGAAAAGTGTCAATGATGTTTACCGACAACTGTTGATCATTGAAGCCTTGTTTAACGGGCTAACGAAAGAATCGCATTTCCATCAAATTGAAATGAATATTGCGCTATCCAAACAGGCGTTACAGTGGATTGCTGAACATAAACAACGGTCGATTAGTTTTCCGTCGATACAAGCTGTGCAAGGACGGGAAGCAACCGATGATAATTTACTCGCTTATCAGATTTTGTATTTAACTGGACAATTGTTTCGCCAGATTGGTGTTGATACCACTGAGCCGGGACGTTTCCCCATTGGGGAATCCACTTTAAGTCAGGTTGAGGATACTTTATTGAATTTACGGGCTGAGTTGCACCGGGGGCAGACCGTCATGGGGGCCAGTGTTGTTATTCCCACCTCTTTTCAATCTTCAGGTCAGTTGGATACAAATTTGATTTATGCACAATTAACTCAGCTACGGGATGGTTTGTTGGGAATGCTCGCGGGAGGTCACGATGCTCGATAAATTGACTCTTGGACAAAAAATAGCCGCGATTCCCGGTATTATCGTGATCTTAATTGCAGGGATGATTGGCGTAAGTTTGTATTCACTAACCCATATTGAGTTGCAAAACAAACAGTTTATTGATGTTGTGGAGCCTGGTGCGCGTCTGGCTTCAGATCTTTCAATTAACACATTGGAACGGCTACAGATCCAATCTCAACTGGGACAATCAGATGAAACCGCATCGCTTTCGAGTCGTTATCAGGAATTGGCCGAGGCCAGTAAGACTTATCTGGCCAGCCCGCATTTAAAACAGTTCCCCAATTCGGAGCAGTTAAGTGCCAATAGCCAGAATTTGGATCAGTTGTTTATGACGCAGCAAGTTCCGTTACAACAACAGATCCAAGCGTTAGGCAATGAGTTACTTAATCAACTAGAGCCTGAAGCACTCTCTAAAGTTGCTGATATTCATGCCACATTGGATATTTCTAATGCCGGACGACTTCCAGAACTAACCGTTCGGTTTGCCAACCATTTGCAAGCTGCGACGATCGCGTTTATGCGGTATGTTTCTGATCATCAGCCACGGAGTCGAGACCGTTTTTACTTGGAACTCTATGGAGCCCAGAATGCATTATGGGATTTACAGAAAAATTTAAACCGGGATCAACAGCTGGTTTGGATTAAGCAAGTTGCTGACGATTTGCAGCGTTACCAACAAGTCAGTCAGCAGCTGTTTCAGTTATTAGATCAGCGTCATCAACTTCTGGAAAATAAGGTAAACCCTGCGGCTAAACAAGTATTGGAAGCTGCTCAAGGTGGACAGCAGGCCATGTGGCAGCGATTGCGTCAGGCCAGCAATAATACGGCTAATTTGTTGAATCGTTCAGAGTTTATCAATTTATCATTTGGGGCTGCGATTGTTGTGATATCGCTAGTGGTTGGAGGGTTGATGATTCGACTCATCCGTCGACCTGTGGTGGCGATGGTTGAAGCAATGCAAGCGATTGCCCAAGGCAATGGCGACTTAACCCAAAGGCTGGCGGTGCGCGGTCAGGATGAAGTGGCCCAGCTGGGGAGTTCATTTAACCAGTTCATTGAGATGTTACAGTCTACTATTTTAGGGATCCATGGCTCGGTGCAACACCTGAATGATGCTGCTCTGGAATTATCACGGTTGGCCCAGAATTCAAAAGAACAGGCCGGTGAACAGCAGCAATCGGTGCTTGAAGTATCACATCATATTGCGGATCTGTCTCAGCGTATTGAGCGTGTTGCAGAACATGTTCAAGATGCCGATGAATCCGTTACTGCGATTGATGCCGCTTCAAAACAGGGCAGTGAGTTGACCGCATCGGCGAATCATTCGATTAACGATTTAGTGACGCAGTTGACGGCGGCTGAAGGTGAAATGCAACAGTTAGTTGAACATAGCCAGAACGCATCTAAAATTTTAGATGTGATCAACTCGATTGCTGAAAAAACCAACCTGTTAGCATTGAATGCCGCGATTGAATCCGCCCGAGCGGGTGAGCATGGTCGGGGATTTTCGGTGGTAGCCGATGAAGTCCGGCATTTGGCTCAGCAAACGCAGGAATCCACTGAACAGATTGAAACGATGATGACTGCGTTGGTTAAAGGGGCTTCGAATACTGAGTCTCAGATGAATCAAGGTAAGTTACAGGCTGATCATAGTTATGAATCAGTGGTTTCTATGCGTGATTCAGTAGAACAAACTCATGAGCTGGTGGTTGCGATTAATTCTCGCTTAACTCAGATTAGTGAGGCGTGTCAGCAGCAGGTTGAGACGGCGAGTGCGGTTGTTTCTGAGATGAATGGAATTGAACGAATTGCCGAGTCAAACACATTAGATACGGAAAAAACAGCCGAGCAGGCGCTGCAAGTCCGTAAATTAAGTGATGAGATCCAAGCGACTATTGCTCATTTTAATGTGTAGTGATGTGAGTTTGCTCTTGGCCTCGATTCTTTGGCATGGATGCTGATGACCCTCTAGGGCGGCCTATAAGGCAAAATATCGGTCTCTTATGCGGATATACATTAACTTATTTGGGAGCCACCGGGAGTTTCTGACCCGGTGGATTATCCTCTTTTTTGAAGCGTGTATGATTAAATATAGCCATATCAAACAATATAATCAGCGCCGTGTGTTCGTTTATGGTTCATGATGAAGGTCAATAGCCTTCGTATTACAGTTCGGTGTTCCCTGAATCAGATTTAGAGTACAGCACAAATAATCACACAAGATCAGCAGTTCCTCGCACCGTTTAAACCCAATTTCGATCCTTTTGCGGACTTTACACTACAAACGCCATAGTGATGTCTATACTAAAAATGATTCAATCAATAGTTCTTAGCTACATGGGTGGCTTGAGTGAATGATTTTGTCATTGCCTGATTTAAGGTAGTAATGAATTTTGTCATGGGTCTGTAAGCAGGATAAAAACTATGTCTGATATGGAATTATTTGAGTTTCGTGATGAGCCTACAGAACCTTCATCACCGTCTGATGCATCACCCTGGACAATTTTAAGTGTGGAAGATGACCTGAACTATCAGGAAACTCTGAAGTTTGCACTGCGAGGATTTCAGGTGCGGGATCGAGCTGTTCATGTTTTGACGGCCAATTCCGCAAGTGAGGCCGCGGTTGTGATTTCGGGACATCCAGAAATCAGTGTGATTTTATTAGATGTGGTGATGGAAGATGATGATGCTGGGTTACGACTGGTTGGAACTATTCGGGATGTGATCGGTAATGAATCCGTCCGGATTATTCTACTGACCGGGCAGCCTGGGATGGCTCCTTGTCGGGATATCATGAAAGAATATGATATCGATGATTACTGGAATAAATCTGAACTAACCAGTGAACATTTACATACGGTTGTGTCGGCAAATATTCGAACTTGGGAACAAATGTCACTGCTGAATCAAGCCAAAAAAGGGTTGCAGATGGTGATTACGGCCTCTCAGGTTATCAGTAGTAAAACGAATCTATTGAGTTTCACCCAGACCGTATTGGAAGAAATTTCGCATTTTATTGGGTCGAATAGCATTATTTGTGCTCAGCGGATTGATGGTCGGGAGCCTGAAAGTATTGTTGTATTAGCCGGGACCGGGCGTTATGGAAAAATGGTCGGATACTCTGTTCAGGATTTTCCTGATGAAGATTATTTTCAGCTATTTCAACAGGTATTGAACCGTAAAAAACATGTCTTTCGAGATGATTGCTCGATTTTTTATTTTAGTAATATCGCGATTGATAGCAGTGAGTATGCAGTGTTAGTCAATACGCCAAACCGGTTAACGGAGCACGAAGTTTATCTGCTACGGGTCTTTAGTGAAAATATTAAATCTGGATTTACCAACGTTGCCCTTTATAACCGACTTTCTAAATTAGCTTACTATGATCCTCTATTAAGTTGTCATAACCGGAACTGGCTGATCCGGGAACTCAATGGTTTAAGTCGACAGGAGATTGAACAGACACAGCTAGTTGTCGTTGGTATCGATCAATTCAACGATATTAGTATCACTTTTGGCGATCAATTTTGCTGTGAATTGCTAGAAGCCTTCTATGCGGCAATTTGTCGGGCATTACCCTATCGGTTGGTCTCTCGGATTAGTAAAGACTGTTTTGCGGTTTTGGCTCAAGATTATGATGATGTCTCGCAAGCTTTTTTTGAAGCATTGTTTAATAGCCCGCTCAGGATCCGAGATGCTGAGCATCTCATTTCAGCCACAATTGGGGTGATGAAACTGGCAGATCGACCGGCCAAATCAGGTGAAGAAACATTGGATTTGTTGGAAGGCCTTATTGCTGAAGCCAGAGTACAGGGACATGCTTACATTAGTTTTGTGAAAACGCAGGATGAACATATTGCACAGCGGTATGCCTTATTAAGTAGCCTGCGAGGTGCGTTACATACCGATCAACTGTTCATTGTATTACAGCCCAAAATCCAACTGGTTGATAATCGCTTGGTTGGGTTTGAAGCCTTGGTTCGTTGGCGGCACCCGGATGGGCGGATTATTGCCCCGGAACAATTCATTCACTTGGCTGAAACTTCGGGTTTGATCCATAAACTGGATGAACAAGTGTTAGAGGAGACTTGCCATGCGATCCATGCTTTACAGCAGGTAGGGATTAACGTTCCGATCGCATTTAATATTTCATCAATTGAACTGCTGCAACCTGGTTTTTTTGAACGGATGATAGCGTTGTTTAAACGAGAACATGTCGATCTACCTCTGTTGGATATGGAAATTACGGAAACGGGGGCTATCTCGGATTACCAAAGAATTAAACCGTATTTAACCGAGTTGGTGTCTCAGGGAATGGGGGTCAGTATTGATGATTTTGGAACGGGATATTCATCGCTCAGCCATATCTCGGGGTTGACGGCGACAACCATTAAAATTGATCGTTCATTCATTGACCGACTCGATGAGGGGGAAGTCGGTGAAGAAATGGTGAATTTGATTATTCGCTTAAGTAATTATTTCGGGTTTACCAGTGTTGCAGAAGGGATCGAAACCGAAAATCAGCGACAGAAATTGATTGAGCTGGGATGTCAAATTGGGCAAGGCTATTTATTTTCTAAACCCATGACCGTTGACGAAGCGGTCTCTCGTTATCAATTGCACTAAATTGGCCATGTAAGGTCATTGCTTATGCCTAGATTGCCTTCGCAAACGATTAAGACATTTTTGTTGGTTGCATTACCGATGTCAGTCGGGGTGCTACTTGCCTTATTCTTAGTCTATCGGAGTTGGTTTACACAGCAGTCACAGCGGCTGGAACAGGAGCAGCTTGAAACCCTAGAGCAGGTGATTGCAATCATAAACCGGGAACTCGGGCACGTACGAAATTTGACTATTTTTGTAAAAAACTCCCTGATGGTCAAGCAAGCGCTTGATGCCTCTAAGCCGATAGATCGCGCTATTTTGGCAAAGCAATTTGTTAATTATGGGAGTTCGACCAATATGCTGACTCAGCTTCGGTGGCTGAATATGCAGGGTAAAGAAATTGTTCGAATCAATGTGCATGACAATCATGTGAATGTCGTTCCTTCTGCACAATTACAAGACAAGGGAGATCGCTACTATTTTCAGAATGCTTTATACACATTACCCGGAGAAGTTTATTTATCATCCATTGATTTGAATATTGAAAATCAAAGGATTGTGGTGCCATTTGAGCCTACGATTCGTTCAGCGATCCGCACCGGAGATGAAGATCATTTGCATGAGGGCATGATCATCCTTAATTTTGGGCTGCATCGAATATTTGAACGTATCCGGCAGTTATCTCGCCCGGATATGTCAGTGCAGTTAGTCAATAAAAAAGGATACTGGTTGATTCATCCGGTTTCATCTAATGAGTGGGGCGATCAGTTGGGGCATGATGATGATAATGTAGAACATCAGAATATGGTGTTATGGCAGAATATTTTACAAGATGAGCATCAGGTTGGGTTGTTGTTACATGGGGATCTTTGGAGTTACTCTAAAATTAGTATCGGTACTGGTCAGCCGAATAGCAAAAATCAAGAATATTTATACGTCATTGTTGCAACGACGGATCGTCAACTCAATATTTTAATGTATCGAATTTTATGGCCGTTAGTGAGTGTCGGTATTCTTTGTTTTTTATGTATTTTTTATCTCAGTTATCGGTATACAAAATCTGTAGAACGGAACTTCCAGCTGTCACGTTCATTGGCAAAAGAAAAATGGGATTTAGAACAATCTAATTTCAATTTACAGCAATCTAAAAGCCAGATGGAAAGATTGCAGAATCGCCTGATTGAATCGAGAAAATTATCTTCGTTAGGGATGATTATCGCAGGGGTCGCTCATGAGCTGAATACCCCGACCGGTGGTGCGTTGGTATCCGTGAGTAGCCTACAGGAACGAGTGAAGAAATTTAAAATTTTATTGGCTCAAGGTATCACCCGTAATCAACTGAACGAATTGATAACCTCTTTTGAAGAGGGATTATCGTTGAGTATTCATAATCTGGAGCAGGTGACTGTCCTGATTGAGAAGTTTAAAAATACCGTATCAGAACCTCATCAGTATACGGTTGAGCATTTTTATTTAGGTGAACAGGTCAAAATATTATTACAAACGATCTCCAGTGCTAACCGTTCTAATTTAGTCAAATTCGAGGTAGATATTGATCCGAAAATTAAAATTGCAACTTATCCCGGGATACTTTCACAAGTTTTGAAAAATATTGTCGAAAATGCATTGGAACATGGATATCGCAATGATGAGAGTGGCACTATTCAGGTGAAAGCAACGATAATGGATCCTGAATCAATACAGATAGATATTTATGATAATGGGCAGGGGATCGCCGATCCTGAAGTTGCAAAGCAACTGTTTGATCCCTTTGTGACGACGGCTCGAGGACGGGGTCATACCGGATTAGGACTGTACTTTGTTTATCAATGGGTAACTCATTTGTTAGCTGGAACTATTTCTTATTCGACAACGGTTGGATACGGAACGACATTTACGATTGTATTACCTTTACAGCATCAGGATCAGATCATTTAATTTCAATGTGAATATTGATCGCGCCGCTCTGTTCATCGTGATCGGTATGATTTTTCAACGCGTGTACTCCCCTAAGAGCGATGTTTATTGCCATCTATTGTTTTTGTTATTTGAACTTAAGTCCCATGTGGACCTTGATGATGGGTCATGTGTTCAGTCATTCTAGGTCAGGTTTATGATAAAGCTGACGATAAAAATAATTGGCAAAGATTCAAGGGACTAGTATATTCGAAATAACTAATATAAAGGGGGAATCATCATGTGGGATGAAATTTATCGAAGTGAAAATTATGTATATGGTGAACTACCGAATGATTTTTTAAAGGAGCATGTGCAGCAAATCCGCGGGAAAGTGCTATGTCTAGCCGATGGTGAAGGCCGTAATTCGGTTTATCTGGCACAGTCAGGATGTCATGTCACTGCGGTAGACTTATCATCTGTTGCTCTGCAAAAAGCCAAACAATTGGCACAGAAACACCAGGTTACCGTTGAATTTATCTGTGCTGATTTAGCGGAATATGATTTAGGTCAGCAGCAATGGGATGCCATTATTTCTATATTTTGCCATTTACCTTCATTACTTCGACAATCGTTACATCAACGCATCTGTGCCGCTTTAAAACCCAAGGGTATCTTTTTGGCCGAATCCTATACCCCTAAGCAGTTAGCCTATGGTACAGGGGGACCGGGGCAGGCTGACATGATGCTGACCCAAGCTTGTTTGTCTGAAGAACTCTCTTCCCTGGATTTTTTGATGCTACAGGAAAGAGAGCGTTATATTGAGGAAGGATATAAACATCATGGGTTAAGCCATGTGGTTCAAGTGATTGCGCAGAAAAATCATCACTAAAGTGGTTTGGCTCATTATTCTGTTTTGAGCTGACTGACTGCCGCGACGACTTTGTCAGCACTTTGAGCAATTTCACTGATCAGGCTAGAGATTTCATTCACTTTTTCACTGTTATGATTAGCTATCTCGGATACATGGGACATCGACTCTTTTACAGTATCCGTCAGCGTAATATTGGTGGTAACCACGTTGTTAATCTCCTGAGTTGCCGAAGAGGTCCGTTTGGCGAGTTGGCGGACTTCATCCGCAACGACTGCAAATCCACGACCTTGTTCGCCTGCTCGTGCTGCTTCAATGGCGGCATTTAGTGCCAGCAGATTGGTTTGATCCGCAATTTCACTAATGATTTTCACAATTTTAGTGATATCTTGAGAAAGTGTCGCTAATTGGGATACCTGCTCAATTGATTCGTTGATTTGAGCAACCATATTGTTGGACAATTCGACCGATTCTTTTAAAACAAGGTTGCCTTTACTGGCACCTTGCGAGGTTTCTTCTGATGTATGATAGGCGATAGATGCTGCTTCCGTTGCTTCTTGTTCACGCAATACATCTTGCGTAATATCGGCTGCAAATTTGACGACTTTATATACTTTCCCTTGGGCATCGATAATCGGATTGTAGGTCGCTTGGATCCAAACCTGTCCACCATAAGAATCTTTTCGCAGGAAGCGACCGGAGAATGCTTTCCCTGATGCTAATTTTTTCCAAAAATCCGGATTTTGGGCATAAAAGTCATCGAAGCAGAGGCTTCTGTGATTTTTACCTTTAATTTGATCAATTTTATAATGAAGTGCGTTTAAAAAATTATTGTTGGCTGTGAGGATCGTGCCATCGGGAGCAAACTCAATGACAGCAAAACTTTTATCGAGTGCTGTAATTAAATCTGCCTGTGATTCAGATTTAATAAAGAATTCGGTGACATCGGCTGCAATTTCCATCACCCGAACCACTTTTCCCTGTTGTTTTATTGGAATATAGGTGGCTTCCAAAACAATTAAGGTTTGATCTTTTTTTCGTCGCTGGAATGTTCCAGCATGTTCCCTTCCTTGTGCCAGATCATTCCAGAATTGTTGATATTGACTTTTTTGGGTGGTTTCCGGGCCGCAAAAAATACGATGATGTTTCCCCATCAACTCATTCAACTGGTAGCCCATTAGTTTCAAAAACAAGGGATTGGCATTGAGAATATTCCCTTGAGTATCAAATTCTATAGTTGGCATATTTTGTTGAATTGAATTCAAAATATCAGTTTCGAATGATGATTCAGGAACGAACTTTTTTGCTGATCTGAAAAACATGGTCACCCCTTGTTTGTGTCATCTTATGACTACCACGATTTTGAATGAACGACAGCCTAAGATAATCCCTGTTATTTGTCGATCATTTATCCCCTTATTTCACATTATATTTATGTGGTTAATTTTGAATGAATCATGCTTCATTGTGAAATTCGGGTCTTCAATAAATTTAGTATAGGGTAGAAGTTTCGGTTTTATTTTTCTTTTCTAGGGCGCGCCAGTTTTAGCTGGAAGTTGGCTGAAATCACAAATATTAAAAGAGGTCAGACCTCTATCCGCTATTTTTTGAGCTATAGCGAATTTATCGATAGTTATTATATTGATAATGAAATCGATTCCTCCTAGAAAAGGCATATTGATATGAGCGTTTGTATGAGTAAACACCGTCATGATAGTCGGTTTGATCTGCTTCCTTTTGAATCTGCTGATGCTGCCCATCATTACTGTTCCGGATGTGCTTATGATTTAGGTTATCAAGCCGGTCTTCAGCAAGAGAGTGTGCTTCAAATTGATTTTAGTAATCTTCCTGAACGATCGGATAATTCGGATAATAGTGTGAAAGAACGTCTGCATAATCCTCATGCAGCGTTTGCATTAGGATATGCGGATGGTGTCGCCGCATCCTATGGCATGGATGATGATGTCTAGCGGTTAAGTGGATCCCGATCATTTATCTATTCCTGTTGATTAAACGTCAGATGGAAAGCTGAACCCTCTGGCGTTGTATTTTTTGAATCACCTATTCTAAATCGTCTTAAATAGGATAAGTTGACAAATATACTTTGATGATCAAGTATTTTGTTAAATCAAATTATTTGAGAGTCCTTTATGTCTCATTCCCACACAAATCATGGAGAACGTAATACTCGATATGTTTTGCTGCTGACAGCCGTTGTGATGGTTATTGAAATTTTGTCCGGCATCTCATTTGGCTCGATGGCGTTGTTGGCCGATGGCTGGCATATGGGAACACATGCCGCCGCATTTTGTATTACATTATTTGCCTACTACTACGCTCGGAAAAATAGTGGCAATCGGGCGTTTCCTCTGGGAACGGGAAAGGTCAGCGTATTAGGTGGATACACGAGTGCTATTGTATTGAGCTTGGTTGCATTGGTGATGGCAGGGGAATCGATTAATCGTATTTTTGCTCCAGAAACGATCCGATTTAATGAAGCAATTGCGATTGCTTGTCTTGGGTTGGTGGTTAATGCGGTGAGCATGGTGTTGTTAAGAGAGCATCCACACAGCCATGGCTCTCATCATTCGCATGCTCCTCATGATCATAATTTACGCGCGGCTTACATTCATGTGCTTGCAGATGCCTTAACATCGGTGATGGCCATCATTGCGCTATGTGCCGGAAAACTGTGGGGATGGTTTTGGCTTGATCCCGTTATGGGAATTGTCGGTAGCCTCGTTATTTTAAAATGGGGATACAATTTATTAATGCAAACCAGCGCTATTTTGCTAGATAGCGGGGTAGAACCTTCTTATTCTACAAGTATTCTACAAGCGGTTGAAACCTTGGGGGGACAGGTATCAAGGCTACAGATTTGGCCGGTTAGTGCCGATCATTACGCCGTGATGATGACGCTTCATTCTAACAGTAAGCAGTCACTTCAGAAGTATAAAGATCTGTTATCCGAATTTGATAAAATCCGTTACCTTGCCGTTGAAATGAGCGATGGAGATGAACATGAAGCAATTAACTGAGCTTAATCATTTACTCACGGAGTTTTACGATAAGTTTTCTTCTTGGGAAGATTCAGTTGTGAAAGATACGGGGTATTCGCTGGCACAGATCCATACGATTGAAGTCCTGGGGAATCATGGGCCGATGCGAATGAAAGAATTGGCCGAAAAGTTGGCCATCACGACCGGAACATTAACGGTACAGGTAGATAAGCTGGTGCGGATGGAATTAATTGAACGGACTCCGCATGACAATGATCGCCGTTCTATTGTGGTGCAGTTGACGCCAGCCGGGCAGGCCTTACAGAAGCAGCACAATAAATTACATTTAGAGTTGGTGAATGATTTGACACGACAAATTGATGATGCTGAAAAATTGGTATTAGTGGATTGTCTGAAGCGAATTAATTGTGAATTTTAAATGGAGTGTTACAAGCAGAGCGTCCATGCTCTTTCGTTTTAGTGGTTGGCTCGATATTTAGTGATGAAATAATTGAGCGAGCCGATAAAAATAAATCCGTAACCCAGTAATTCAACCCCTTCTTCGACTAGATCTTTGACAATACGTCGGTAGTCATCACCCAGTAGGGTTTGCCATAGGAGATCCATACCGAATAACCGGCTAAAAACCAGTAAAATAATTAGGCCATGACTGATGGTCTGATAATGTCGATTTGCCATAAAGTCAGCGAGTGGTTGAATTACCGTTTTTTTACAACTGAAGGCTCCGATCACACTTATACCAGTTAAAGCTAGTGCGGGATAAAGCCAAAAACCATCACTAATCAGGTTGAAAAATGAATCGAGTTCCCGAATCAGCATGACTGAAAAAAATCCTGCCACCAGAATGAAAAGACCTCTTCGAGATGAATACTGTAAAGCCAGAATCCAAAACATCAGTGCAGAGCAGCCGATGAGAATTTCCTGCATTAATTCAGTGGCAGAACGTTCTGTGAGTGGATGTTTCCAGAAAGTAATGTCGCACCAAATTATGCCAAATAAAGCTGCAATAAAAGCACTAAATGCTATGAACTTCCCAAATCCAATGAGGACTTGTCGATAGCCTAAATACATGACGCTTCCTTCTCTTTGTTTTAACAGATAATTAAATGGCCCAGAGCAGGGCTGAAGTGACTTTTTTATTCCAAACGAGCAGCGTATTATCTCTTGAGCATCGGGTCAATTCAAACCTAACTCAACGAATTCAAGTGTGGTCGTGGTTTATGTAACAGATTGATACCGAGGGAAATACTATGATGGGATGATTTACCGGAGAGTACTGGTTTGTGATCCTTGATCTAAATCTAACAAATCAGGCTGAATTAGGATATTATGCTAAATATCAATACTGTTCCTGCCTTGATGTAAATTGATTACGATAGCGGTAGTTTCCGCTGTGACTCATTTCGTCAGCTATCAAAAATGGAATATTTACTCGTATGGTTGCGGTTAGTCGAACTTCTAAATTATTTTTCCCGATCGAAATTGAAGATATAGAACATTTGACATTAGATATCAAAAATAAGGTCATCTCCTTTAGTGGCAATCTATTACCCGAAGATTGCAATGATGTGGCGGTGACTCTACATCTGTCACAGTTAGCGTCTAGGCAGCTTATTGCTAAATTGGCTGATTTACAAAAGTTGTTTGATGGTAGTGATGATCCCGAACGGTCGTAGCTGAAACATATGCTTGACCATGGGCTATCTGAATAACGTCTATATGTATGGCACGGCATCTATGCGATATGCTGGCGTAGGATGTGTCGGTATCTTTATTTTATGGCCATGAGTCTGACATCTGGTGTCAGGTTAAATCGTCATCATGATGTGAAGTGGATTCACATAGGGGCCTATAGCCCCTGCGATTATTTCTCTGGTGGGGTCTCATGATAGCTGTATGGGCCAATCACGGTACCGACAAAACCGCCCGCTTGAGGGGTACTCAAAAACCGAGTGTCAACATGAGCGGCTAAGGTTTTCGTTTGGTGGGCCACGGTATAGTCAAATGACATCTGTCCCCGATTGACGTGAATGGTCAAATCAACATGCTGAGCGGTGTAGGGAACGGATTGGATGAGCTGTTGTTTATCGGACTGATCGTGTTTATAAAGTGCAATGACATTCTGATTATTAAGGCGTTCAACCCCAAAAAATAGAAATGAGCGATCATTTTGTATCGCGACTAACCCGGCCTGATCTCCGGACTGTTCGGGGGTAAAATCTAAGCGGGTCGAAATAGTTGCCTGTTGATGTTGCAAGCGCCGTCCTACAAAGGCCGGTGTTTTTTGCATGTCACCGATTTTCCCGGCGGCGTGCAAAATCAACTTTCCATCCACCAGTTGATAGCGCTTTGTATTCGAGGTTCTTAAGCTGATCCATTGGGGGCCAAGGTGGCTTTGATCGAATGAGTCGATATAGCTGAGTGATCCGTTGTGGCTGTTTTTTGAATGATCAATTGTCGGTTTTTTAACGACTAGCGGTATTTTCTTGCCATTTTTCAGAATGACTGGCCATCCGTTTTTCCATTGTACGGGGAGTAGGAATGTTTCTCGTCCTATATTAAAGTTTCCTTCAGGATCATATGGGCGCACTCCCAGAAAAACGGCCCACCATTGCCCGTCTTGAGTTTGTACTAGATCGGCGTGACCGGCATTAGCAACTGGATTTTTACGCTCTGGATCTAGGGTTCGCTGCGTTAAAATTGGATTTTGATCGTAAGGAATATAAGGCCCTGTTACTTTATCCGCTCGAAAGACGACTTCAGAGTGATTGTTTTGGGTTCCGCCTTCGGCCGCGATCAAGTAGTACTTGTGGTCTTTCTTAAACAGATGTGGCCCTTCGATCCAGAACGGCTTATCCTGAATATTTACACCACCATTGACGATTTGAATGGCCTGACCCACCATTTTCTTTGTTTTTGGATCAAATGACTGTAACCAGATCGCCTTATGGCCATCATATTTCGAACCCCCGATGGGGTCACCGTTGTGAACGATGTAAGCTTTGCCGTCATCATCCCAAAATATTGAAGGATCGATCCCATCAAAGTCTAAGGTTGTGGGAGTCGACCATGGCCCTTGAGGCGCTTTGGCCGTGAGCACAAAATTCCGTAGAAATGGCTGGCCGCATTCGACACAGGTACTGACCAGATAATAAGTCCCATTATGATAGGAGATATCAGGGGCGAACATTCCACGTGAACTATCGATCCCATTCAATTGAAATTGACTGGTTCGATCAAATGCATTACCAATCTGTTTCCAATCGACCAGATTTTCTGATTGGAAAATCGGAAACCCGGGAAAATAAGCAAAACTTGAATTAACTAGATAGTAGTGATTTTTAACACGAGTAATTGATGGATCGGGATAAAACCCCGGAAGAATAGGGTTGACGTATTGCGTTGCATGAACTTTTAGCGCGGACTCTCCCTGATATTTAAACCAATCAAACTGCGCGGTGTTAGCTATTGCACTGTGCCAGCCACTGATCAATCCCATGAGCCCGAATAAGCCTATTTTTCCGATTGTGTCCATCATCTAATGCTCTAATCCCGGATAAGGTTCGTATCCAAACTAAAATATGGCTTTATCATCAGCGTTGATGCGTTGTTGTACAACCGGTTTCATATATTTTCTGTTAGTTCTGTGATGGACTCCGCGATGAATGAAGCGATCTGTTGAGCTGATTCTAGGTCTTAAAAAAATTGTTGATATCAAGTTGTAAAAACAAACAAAAAAATAACATTTTCACTTGCATTAAATAATAATGATAAGCATTATCATATGGATTGACCGGGGGGAACAGTTCTTTCCTGAGTCAGTGATGCGGTATTTTGTCATTAAAGAGGAGCCTGAATATGGCCTATGAACTTTCGCCACTGCCTTATGCATATGATGCCTTAGAGCCTCATATTGATGCTAAAACTATGGAAATCCATCACTCTCGGCACCATCAGACCTATGTGGATAAACTAAATGCTGCGATTCAGCCTCTGATGTCAGAAACGCCTCCTGTTGAATCATTATTGAAACAATTGGATCAGTTCGAACCTTCGGTTCGTCAGGCTATTATTAATCACGGTGGGGGCCATGCGAATCACTCATTATTTTGGGCGGTGATGTCTCCTCAGGGGGGAGGTCTTCCTTCCGGAAGTCTTGCTGCTGCGATTGATACTGATCTAGGGGGATTTGAAGCCTTTAAAGAAGCCTTTGTCGCTGCTGCTGTTGCCCGTTTTGGGAGCGGCTGGGCCTGGCTGAGCGTGACGGCAGATAAAAAACTGGTTGTGGGATCCACATTGAATCAGGACAGCCCGTTAATGGATGGTCATGTTCCTATTTTAGGATTAGATGTCTGGGAGCATGCTTATTATTTGAAATATCAGAATAAACGTCCGGATTATATTCAGGCGTTTTTTAACGTGATTCATTGGAACGAAGTTGAACGACGTTATCAGCAAGCATTAGCTTGATAACTCAGTCAATATATAAAGCCGCGTTTGTGTTTTATTGTTTTATGAGTCGTGATTTAAGCCATCATAAAACGTGTGATATATCACTGGCGATCACATAAAACACAAACAGCGCTTATTATCAGTAATTGATTTTGGATTAAGTAATCTGATCTCGATAATTTTTAGGACTGACTCCGGCAATTCGTTTGAATACCCTTGAAAAGTAGAGTGGGTCACTGTATCCAATAATTCGGCTAATTTTATTAATGGAGTGGTTAGTCGTCACTAATAATTGTTTAGCTCGGCTGATTCGTTGATCATCTCGCCATTGCGTAATTGTCATTCCCATTTCGGCCCGGAATAAATGTCCTAGTCGGGAAGAGGAAATGCAAACGGTTGCGGCTAACTCATCATTACTAAAATCTCGGCTGAGATTTTGAGACATATAATGAATCACTTCTAAGATCCGAGGATCGATCCGTCGTCCCATGACTCCTGGCTGGAGAGTTTTACAACGAATTAATAATTGCTCCAATAAATTGAGTGCCAAATCCCCGTGATAAGGATTATCACTTTTGGCTGAGTGTTCAATATCGATAAACAGGGGCTCCAGGCCACTAATAACATCATCATCTAGACTCGGCGTCATAAAGACACCATTCTTGTTATCATGCCATTGTAGCCAGTCTGACCAGAAGGCCCGCGGTCTGAAATAAACCCAACGGTGGAACCAATTAGAACAATTTGGATGACGACGATAGTAATGGGCGATCCCGGGCGGAAATAATAATAAATCGCCTTCTTTGACGTCGAATGCTTTATCTCCAGAGAAGATTCGACCTTCTCCTTTTATGGTCAAATTCAGAATATACCCTTTCATTCCTGAAGGACGATCAATAATAAAATCAAGATCATTGCCTTCAATAATAGAAGTCAATCCGGCCACTAGATGTGCATCGAAATTATAACCTGGTTTAAGAGGATCTGTTTGCATAGATAAGCACATGTCTTTTTTACCATAATAAACAATAGATTGCTTGCTATCTCGAATTTAGGTCACATTTATTTAAAAAAGGAATCGTGAGGGTCGAGACAAATGTATCCAATAACATCTGCTGATTAGGGATACGACTAAACTGACTGGCGCGGGTATGATATTGATAGCGTCCGTCATCGAGTGACAGAGGAATTGATTCCGATGTGGAGGCCAGTGATAGCTGATGGTAAATTTCAAAACTGGCCGGTGTTTCACTACGTGCTAAGTAATTAATGGCTAGTTGATTCGGTTGAATGTGAAAGGTGATGCACAGCGATATCAAGTATTCGTGACTATAGTGCCAGATTTCGTAATGATGTGGATGACACCTTGATTTCCAGTGAATTTGATCCGTTTCGATAGGTTGATGGTTGAATAGCAGGTGCAACTGACCATTTAACAGCCATTGATGCTTATAGCTTAGAATAAACTGACTTAAATTTTCGCCAAATTGAAGCTGCCAGGGATTTAACGTCAGGCTTTCACCTTCTGCTGTTGTAGGGAAGAGCGGCTCGGTTGCAGGAATTAAGTCCATTAAGCATAAATCCGTTAAAAGTGAAAAAACGGCCCGGTATTTTCAGAATACTGCCGGGCCAAAGACTACATGAGGATATTAAATCCCTTGTTTGAGACGGTAATAGATGCCACTGTGACGCAGCTCATTTTTAAATTGGCGAATGGTGGTTTGTTCATCGATAACCACTAATTCAACACCAGCCATTTCGGCATAATCAGTGATGGTGTCGAGACTCACATCATGGCTACTGACGGTATGATGTGCACCACCGGCATGGATCCAAGCTGCGGCTGCAATTTCCAGATTAGGCTGCGGTTCCCACAGTGAATGGGCCACCGGCAGATTTGGCAGCGCATGTGGAGGAGTCACACAATCTACTTTATTGACTAATAAGCGGTAACGGTTCCCTAAGTCAATTGGCGCTACATTGATCGCTGGACCGGCTTTACCTGCAAAAATGAGGCGAGCAACATCACAGTCGCAACCAATGGTGTGACGGTGTACTTCCAAGCGTGGTTTCGCGGCGGCAATACTTGGACAGACTTCCAGCATGTGGGCCCCTAAAATTTGGTCAGTTTGCCCAAAGTTATAGGTATAGTCTTCCATAAATGAGGTGCCACCGGTTTTCCCTTGACCCATCACTTTCATAATGCGGGTCATCGCTGAAGTTTTCCAATCACCTTCAGCACCAAACCCATAGCCTTTAGCCATTAGACGCTGAGTGGCTAAACCGGGTAGATTAGTCAGTCCATCTAAGTTTTCGAAGTTATTTACGAATGCTTTGGCACCAACATCGTTCAGGAAGCTTTCCATCCCTAATTCCAGACGCGCATCATTGGCTACAATTTTGCGAGTTGCACTGTCGGTCAGCAGTCCCGGAGCAACTTCATATTCACTGGCATAGACTTCAAGTAAGGCATTGATATCAGCATCACTGACGGCGTTGACGGCTTCGGTCAGTTCACCCAAACTATAGGCGTTGACTTCATAGCCGAATTGAATTTGTGCAGAAACTTTGTTCCCTTCGGTGACGGCTACTTGACGCATATTGTCACCAAAACGAGCAACTTTTAGCTGTTTACTTTCCTGCCAGCCCAGAGCTGCACGGCTCCAATCATCTAATTGATGTTGAACACTAGGGTTTTGCCAGTGGCCAACGATGACTTTCCGGTCGATATCCAGCCGGGTTCCGATGAAACCAAACTCACGACCGCCATGTGCGCTCTGGTTGGTATTCATAAAGTTCATATCAATTTTGTCCCAAGGGAGCGCTGCATTAAATTGAGTATGCAGGTGAACCCAAGGTTTATTCAGTTCACTTAAACCGGCGATCCACATTTTGGCCGGTGAAAACGTATGCATCCATAAGACCAGGCCCACACAGTTGGCATCATTATTGGCGCGCCGGCATACTTCGAGAATTTCATCGGGTGTTTTTACAGTGGGTTGGCAAACCAGAGGTAAACAAATAGCACCTTTCTGATTTAATCCCGCGACAATTTGTTCACTGTCCGCTGCAACTTGTTTTAATACTTCTGGGCCATAAAGATGCTGGGAACCGGTAACAAACCATAATTCCTGTTGATTCGATGTGTTATTCATATAGACCTCTTTTACTCTTAATTAGATTGACCGTAATAAGCATGTTTGCCATGTTTTCTTAGGTAATGTTTGTTGAGCAATCCGTTATCGACCGGTGTTGTCGCAGGATTGATTTGCAGGGTATACAGTGCCATTCGGGCGACTTCCTCTAGCACGACTGCATTGTGGACGGCATTCGCAGGAGAGTTCCCCCAAGCAAATGGACCATGTTCTTTGACTAAAATCCCAGGGATGGCGAGCACGTTTTCAGCGTTCACTGTATCGGCAATGACCTTCCCGGTATTGAGTTCATAGTCGTGATCGATTTCTGCTTGAGTCAGCGCCCGGGTGCATGGAATGTTTCCATAAAAATAGTCGGCATGGGTTGTCCCGAAGGCTGGAATCGGCATCCCCGCCTGAGCCCATGCGACGGCATGACAGGAATGGGTATGAACAATGCCTGCCAAATCGCCGAAACGACGATAGAGTTCCAGATGCGTGTCGGTATCAGAAGATGGCTTAAGTTGCCCTTCGGGGATCCGACCATCTAAATAGACTTCGACCATGTTCTCTGGGGTTAAATCTTCATAGGCGACGCCACTAGGCTTGATCAGCATAATGCCTCGTTCTCGATCAATTCCGGAGACATTGCCCCAGGTGAAAGTGACAAGATGATGGCGTTGCAGATCCATATTGGCCTGCCATACTGCCTGACGTAATTCAGCCATTGATTGATTAGACATTCCTCTTTCCTCAATCTTTGATGATTTGACTTTCAATAAAACCGCCTAAAGCCTGATAGTCCGCATGTCGTTGCAGATAAAATTGGTGTTGCTGCGGATCAGGTTGGTAGGTTTGGCAAATTCGACTGGCCATAGCTTGCTGAGCACTTTGACTATCGCTGTAAATCCCTGCGGCGGTTGCGGCAAAGATGGCAGCGCCTAATGCGCAACATTGGTCAGATTCCACAACGGCAAGTGGTTGACCGATGACATCGGCACAGATCTGCATCACCAAGGGGGATTTTTGGGCAATCCCGCCAATGGCTATGACCCGTTTCACGTCAACACCTTGATCCGTCATGCAATCAACAATGGCTTTAGCACCATGAGCAGTTGACTCGACCAGTGCATGGAAAATAGCAGGTGCATCACTGCCCAGATTTAATTGGCTAATCGCTCCGGTCACTCGTTGGTTGGCATAAGGTGTTCTACGGCCACTGTGCCAGTCGATGGCTAAAGGCGAATGGCGATCCGGATGGAATTGTTGAGCGGCCTGTGACAGCTGAGGAATGAGATCATCCGCAAGTTTATCGACCAGAGCTTGCTGAGTTGGGTCTTGTTCCGCTAACTGTTGCAGGGGCCACAGTAACACGCGTTTAAACCAAGCATAGATATCCCCAAAACCGGATTGACCGGCTTCAAGTGCGACAAGATCGGGGCGAGAGCTTCCGTTGACCTGACCACAGATCCCCTTGATGGTTTTATCTTTGATGACCTCGGATGGAGTCATCAAAATATCACAAGTCGATGTTCCCATGACTTTGACTAAATCAGCTTCACCGGCTCCGGCACCGACAGCCCCCATATGGCAGTCGAATTCACCGATAGCAATGGCAATCCCAGGTTGTAGCCCTAGTTTGGTTGCCCATTCGCTGCTCAATTCTCCGGCTTTTTCATCAGAGGTATAGACTTGGTCGAACATCCGTTCACGAATACCATCCAGAGTCGGCGAAATAGCGGACAGAAATGCCTGAGAAGGTAGGCCATCCCAGCTGTCATGCCAGAGAGCTTTATGGCCTGCTGCACAGATCCCTCGTTTGAGCTGATGTGGCGCCGTGGTACCACTCAGCAATGCTGGGATCCAATCGGCTAATTCCACCCAACTATAAGCTTTTTGGGCAACCTGAGCGTCTTGTTCACTGACATAAGCGGCTTTAGACCAGAACCATTCTGAAGAGTAAACACCACCGGTGAAATTTGTATAGTCGGGGAAGTTTCCTCCGTGAGCGAGTTCATTGATGCGATCCGCCATCGCGACACTGGTATGGTCTTTCCACAGCACAAACATGGCATTCGGGTTATCTGTAAATTCAGGTTTAAGCGCCAGAATTTGTCCATCCGCATCGATAGGTGCCGGAGTTGAGCCCGTGGTATCAACGCCGATCCCGACAACTTGTTGTGCCGCTTCTTCAGGTAACTGTTTTAAAGCGGAGAGGATCGCATGGGTCATGGATTCAATGTAATCCAATGGATGATGGCGAAACTGGCTTTTAGGTGGATCGCAATAGTCACCTTTGGCCCAACGTGGGTAATTGGTTACTCCACAACTTAACTCTTTCCCATTTAGCGCATTGACCACTAATGCCCTGACGGAATCGGACCCAAAATCTAGGCCGATGACGTAGGGATCTTTTTGATTATTTTCCATAGAACGCTCCGCGAACTTTTTATCTGATGGAAATTATTAAACGGCTCAGAAGGTCAAATCGCCATGAGTGATCCAGCTAAAAGGATGGATGAATTTGTCAGGGAAACATAAATGAGATCCATGCCCGTTTTGTGAATGCTTTGTAATTAACGTTAACAATGAAGATTAAAAAATGACCTAAAACGGGCTATTTTGATTATTAATTAATCCATGTATTGTGAAAAACTTAGAAAATGAGATTTGTGTCATAGTCCAGGTTGCTAATCTGATGGACTTTAAAGCTATCCGTCAACGCTGTGATTTACATCACTCGCAAAGTTCCCAACAACAACTAACAATGAGTAGCGATAATAACCCAAGGGGATAAAGAGAATGGGAACTATAAAAAAAGGTCTGATCGCGGCGGCGTTACTTACGAGCGCTTTGGTAAGTACTTCTGCTAACGCACTTTTTGGTAGTAGTAATGATGAACTCAAACTAGGTTATTTAGTGAAACAACCTGAGGAAGCCTGGTTTCAAACTGAATGGGCTTTTGCCGATAAGGCCGGGGCTAAGTACCACTTTGAAACGTTAAAAATGGCGGTTCCTGATGGAGAGAAGACTTTAAACGCTATAGACACATTAGCCGCTTCCGGCGCCAAAGGATTTGTCATCTGTACCCCCGATCCTAAACTAGGGCCGGCTATTATGGCGAAGGCTAAAAGCTATGGTTTGAAAGTTATTACTGTAGATGATCAGTTTATCAATGCCAAAGGTAAACCGATGACGGATGTTCCTCTAATCATGATGGCGGCCAGTGAAATCGGTTATCGCCAGGGACAGGAACTGTATAAGGAGATGCTGCACCGAAAATGGGATGTTAATACTACCGCGGTAATGGCCATTACCGCCGATGAATTAGATACGGCCAGACGACGCGTCGATGGCTCGATTAAAGCTCTCAAAGAAGCTGGATTCCCAGTCGAACGGATCTATCGGGTTCCGACTAAATCGAATGATATCCCCGGAGCGTTTGACGCAGGCAACTCAATGTTGGTCCAGCATCCGGAAGTCAAACAATGGCTGATTGTCGGGATGAACGACAATACGGTTTTAGGTGGCGTTCGAGCCACTGAAGGGCAAGGTTTCACCAAAGATAATGTGATTGGTATCGGCATCAATGGGGTGGGGGCTATTAATGAACTTTCTAAATCTAAAGCAACCGGATTCTATGGTTCGTTATTACCTAGCCCAGACGTGCATGGATTTAAAAGTATCGAAATGCTCTATCACTGGGTAAAAGATGGTGTTGAGCCACCCAAAATGACTCAGGTAAAAGATGTGGTTTTGATCACTCGAGATAATTTTAGGGCTGAACTGGATAAAAAAGGTTTAGGCAACTTAGTTAAAAAATAAGATTGGCAGCTTGGTTAGGTGGTCGTTGTTCGGCCACCTAACAGATGAGGATTATCACGATGCATCCGAACAATTACTATCTGGAATTCGAACGGGTTGGCAAGGCATTTCCTGGCGTACAGGCGTTATCTGAAATTAGCTTTGGAGTTGCTGAGGGCCGAATTCATGCGTTAATGGGGGAAAATGGAGCTGGAAAATCAACATTATTAAAAGTGCTAAGTGGTGTGTATCAACCTAGCAGCGGGCAGTTAAAAATTGCGGGTCAGGATTATCAGTTTCAATCCACCGCGGAATCACTGGATGCCGGCGTTGCGATTATTTATCAGGAGTTGAATTTAATCCCCGCATTATCGGTGGCTGAAAATATATTTTTAGGGCAATTACCGACCAAACATGGACAGATTGACCGGGATCAGCTGTATAAAAAAGCTTCAGAGCAATTAAAACGGTTAGGTGAAGATATTGATCCTTCACAGCCGTTGAAAAATCTATCGATAGGGCAGTGGCAGATGGTTGAAATTGCCAAGGCTTTAAGCCGCAATGCCAAAATTATCGCTTTCGACGAACCGACCAGTAGTTTATCTCAACGTGAGATCGTCAGTCTATTTAAGGTGATTCGAGAGCTTCGCGATGAAGGGAAAGTCATTTTATATGTTTCCCACCGCATGGAAGAAATCTTCGAGCTATGCGATTCAATTACCATTTTTAAAGATGGAACCCATGTTCAGACCTTTGAATCTTTAGAGGATCTAACGAATAACGCACTTGTCAAACTGATGGTTGGACGAGAAATTAATGATATTTATCATTATAAATCTCGGGAATATGGTGATGTGGGGTTAGAACTTCGGAATTTAGAAGGTCCGGGGTTAAAAGCGCCGGTGTCATTATCGGTACAGCAAGGAGAAATTTTAGGATTGTTTGGGCTGGTGGGTGCAGGTCGAACGGAGTTAACGCAACTTATTTTTGGGGCTGAAAGGAAAACATCCGGGGCTATACGAGTCAATGGTCAGACGGTATCCATTCGCAATCCGGTCGATGCGATTAACGCCGGGGTGACCTATTGCCCGGAAGATCGAAAAGCTAGCGGCATCGTTCCGGTACTGTCGGTCTTGGAGAATACGAATGTCAGTGCTCGGCCTAATCACCTGTCGATGGGATGTATCATCAAACCACAGTGGGAAATGGAGAATGCCCAACAACAGGTTCAGTCTCTGAATGTGAAAACGCCATCATTAGAACAGCTTATCGGTAATTTGTCCGGAGGAAATCAACAAAAAGTGATTCTTGGTCGCTGGTTGTCGACCGACATGAAAGTCATTTTGTTGGATGAGCCGACGCGAGGGATTGATGTTGGGGCAAAATCGGAGATCTATGAGTTGATTTTTGCTTTGGCTGAACGAGGGGTCACGGTCCTTGTTATTTCCAGCGATTTGCCTGAAATTTTAGGAATATCGGATCGGCTGATCGTGATGAAGGATGGACAAATTAGCGGTGAACTGGAACGTTCACAATTTAATGAAGAAACCGTACTCGAATATGCGATGTTAGGCCATGCCGAAGTCGCTGCGTAGCTAAAGGGACGAAACTTATGAGTATTATGATGACCCATAAAGAGACAGAACGATCCACTGATACCGCACAACAGCGAAAATTTTCAGGGCGATTGAATCAGATCTGGGATAATTTCGGCATGCTGATGGTGTTTGTCGCACTATTTTTGCTCTGTTGTATTTTTGTCCCTAATTTTTCGTCTTTCATTAATATGAAAGGTTTGGGGCTGGCCGTTTCTATGAGCGGGATGATTGCCTGTGCCAGCTTATTTTGCCTGGCTTGCGGCGATTTAGATTTATCCGTTGCCTCTGTTGTGGCTTGTGCTGGGGTGGTTACGGCCGTTGCGATTAATATGACCGAAAGTGTCACGCTAGGCATTTTAGCTGGATTGCTTTCGGGGGTTGTTTTTGGACTGATCAATGGCTTTGTGATCGCTCGATTAAAAATTAATGCCTTGATCACCACGCTGGCGACGATGCAGATTGCCCGTGGTTTAGGCTATATTATTTCCGATGGGAAAGCGGTTGGGATTACCGAAGAAAAATTCTTTGAACTCGGTAATTCAAATATTTTTGGACTACCCACACCGATCTGGCTGACGGTGATCTGTTTTATTGTGTTTGCTTTCTTGCTGAATAAAACTGTCTATGGTCGGAATACCTTAGCCATCGGTGGGAATGAAGAAGCAGCTCGATTAGCTGGGGTCAATGTGGTCCGAACTAAACTCATTATTTTTACCGTGTCGGGTTTGATTTCCGCGTTGGCTGGGGTGGTTTTGGCATCCCGAATGACGAGTGGACAACCGATGACTTCCATTGGTTTTGAATTAGTGGTGATTTCGGCCTGTGTGCTCGGTGGGGTTTCATTAAAAGGCGGGGTCGGTAAAATTTCCTATGTGATCGCAGGGGTCCTGATTCTTGGCACTGTGGAAAATGCGATGAACTTGCTGAATATTTCTCCTTTTGCCCAATATGTGGTTCGTGGGGCGATCTTGCTCTTAGCCGTTATCTTTGACCGCTATAAACAGCTCAAACAATCCAGTTAATTTCATTTTATTCTTCGGCCTTTCGTAATTTGCTTGGACATCCATCTTTTGGGTGTCCAAGTTTTGCTTGTTGTGCTTAAATTAACGAATACTTGGGATCTGATTTTGGATCATGTCAGGCGGGGAATTTCAATGAGTTGCCCCCAGTCCGAGTAAGTAAACGAACGCTAGTTTGATTGGACCATTGGAGAGCACTCATTCATAATGATCCAATCTACTAATATATCAAGAACAAGGAAGATGAATGAAAAAGACTCGCATAATTTCAACCGATGATATTTTACTGACTCTTTGCAATTCAGTGACTAAAGTCCTGGGGGCTGCGACTAGCAGCGAAGTGAAATATTCCGCGATGGTGCAGAAAATTCACAAGACTTGTTTAAAACCAGATATTGGTTGTTTTGTGTTGTTTGACGGTGGTTTCTCAGGATTGGTGCTGATGAACTTTACGGCTCAGGCTGCTCTGGAAATATATCAAACCTATATGAAAAATATGGGAATTTCTGAGTCAGAATTAGCAACCCAGCATACTTCTGATGAAGTGGCCAATGTGATGGGTGAGTTGATGAACCAGAGTATCGGTGATTTTACCGGTAAAATCGGACAGGAATTACAGACGAGTATTACTCAGAACCAGCCTAAAATGTTGGCTATTAATAAACAGGTTCATATCTCAGTGGATACGAATCTGGATCGCCCTCAGGCCCGACGAGTCACATTTGTTACCGCTCGGAATAATATTTTTTATCTGGAATTAGCGATGGATAAGACGGAATTTATTCAGATTGCTGAGATGGATGAGCAAGGTGATACCGATCCGGATAGCATTATTGAGGAAGCTAATCGCCAAGCGGATAAACCTGTGGCACAGGTTGTCGATCAGGATTTGTTTGACGAGCTCGGTTTATAAGCTGAATTTCGTCACATAGCCGCGTATAATATCGGCTTTTCATTCGTGGAATGTCGGTGGTGGATGTGTCGCTAGATCATGAATTCATGAGTAAGGCCATTGAATTGGCTATGCGTGCTCAGGATGAAGGTGAAATCCCAGTCGGAGCCATTGTTGTCTATCAAGGCAAAATTATCGGTCGCGGATGGAATCGTAGCATTCAATGTCATGATGCGACGCATCATGCTGAAATTATGGCTTTGCGTGAAGCGGGCCAGTATTTACAAAATTATCGACTGCTTGATACGACACTTTATGTCACGTTAGAACCTTGCCCTATGTGTGCCGGAGCCATGGTTCACGCACGGGTTTCCCGGTTAGTTTATGGCGCTAGTGATTTAAAAACAGGGGCTGCTGGGAGTGTTTATAATCTGGTATCAACACCACAGTTAAATCATCAATTGGAAGTGGTTGGGGGTGTGGAGCAGGAGCACTGTTCAATGCTCCTGAGCGAGTTTTTTCGCCGTCGTCGTCAGACGATTAAACAGGCTAAAAAACTCAGACGTTCTCAGCAAAGCTGAGTTTAATTATTATCACCACCCAACTCAGTTAGAGTATAGCTGCGTTGACGCCATAGGGTTTTTTTATGTTGACGAGCCAACTGGATCCGCCGGCGAGGTGAGTGTGCGGTATGACGACGAGCTTTAATCATGTCATCCCTCCTTCTTTGTTATTGTTGTTTCATCTCTCTTTTCGTTTTTTAACCTATCAAGTTTATGTGAATAAAATATGACGGTCAATAAATTTGTTGCAAATTAGTAAACATTTTATTTAGCTTGTGATATTTCTGATTGATTTTGCAAAGATTCTTTTTCTGGAATATCTCGAATTAATTGCATCGCAAGTCGACGTTGCTGGGCATCGAGTAGCACCAGACTTTGGTAGTATTGGCGAATATTGTTGACATAGTTATAGGCTTCATTACCGCGAGCGTAACCATACTGGGTTTTTTGATACCATTGTTTCTGCATTAATAGTGGAAGTCGCTCTTTCACATCCGCCCAGCTATTTGGGTTTGCTCCCTGTAACTGTGTGACTCGCCGGGCATCCAGCATGTGACCAAACCCCATATTGTAGGCGGCTAATGCAAACCAGATTTTTTCATCTTCATGGATGCTATCCGGAACCAGTGAAATCAGACGGCGTAGGTAAGCCGCTCCCCCTTTGATACTTTGCTCCGGATCTAGCCGGTTATCGATCCCCATATGGTGGGCGGTGTTGAGTGTTAACATCATCAGCCCTCGAACCCCGGTGTGAGAACGAGCTTGAGGATCCCAGTGTGATTCTTGATAGGACACAGCGGCCAAAAGACGCCAATCTAGACTGTCGGCATATAATTTGAACCAAGATTCATAGCTGGGTAGCCTAGTTTTGACCGCACGTAAAAATGAACGGGTATCGACATAATCGAACTGTTCGATATGGCCGAAATATTTTTCAACTAATTTAGCGATCGTTCCATCACTGTGCTTTTCCCCAAAAAAAGCAATTAATGCAGAATAAAATGAATCATCCTGAGTCAGGCGGATGGCCCAACTAATCGATTCATCCTGATGAAGGGTTAATCCAGTGGCCAATTTTGGATAATAACGCTGGGTCAAAGCCAAAATTTTATCATCAACGACTGCATACATGAGTGTGCCTTGGTGAACTTGTCGCAATAACTCTTCATCATCAACTTGATCACTGGCTTCGATCTTAATGGTTGAATAGCGGCGTTGCAGTTTGCGTAAAATGTATTCGTGATAACTGCCACTGACGACCCCGATAGGTTGATCCACATCGGCAATTGTTTCAGGAACAGGCGTGCCTTGTTGATAGACCAAGACACTATTCACATCATAAAAATCAGGGGAGAAACGAAATTTCAGCCGTTGTAATGGGGTTGGGATCAGTGAGGCTGCGATGAGATCAACTCGCTGCTCTTTTAAGGCATTAAAAAGATCACTCTGACTGTATAAAGGGATCATCTTGAGTTTGAGCCCCAGATAATCGGCGAAATCATGCAGTAATTCATAGTCAATGCCAGTGGGCTCATCATTTTGGTCGTAGTAAAAATTACGTGACGAATAGAGTGTCCCAACCCGTAAGACCTTTGTATATTCCAGTTGCTCCAGCTGACTGCGAGGGGGCTGGCCGACACGACAACTGCTTAACATGGCGCTTATAAGCAGGATAATCAGCAAATAAGTGATGTTTTTGGGTGATTTTTGCAAGCGGTACCACTTCCCTGATGAACTTGGCTACAATTTAGTTTGGCAAAACAGTGTAACATTAATTTAGATAGTATCCTTTGTCACATGTTCAGCCTATTAAAACATCTGCCATTCTCCAAATGCCGGTCTGTAAATGACAGGATTGGCGTATTTAAACCTGCCCAAAGTGAATAAAATTCAACCAGACCAGTTTAATTATTCTTGATACTAGAAGCAGTTATTTGGCTGTGTTTCTGCATTCAGCATGTTTCAGCGGTTACTTTAGGTCTTATTATTATTTATAATGAAGTCCAATCAACCCCCCAAAACGCATACGAGTACACATTTATGGAAATATTGCGTGGTGCTCCGGCACTATCTGAGTTTCGTGTTTCCCAATTGATTAAGCAGGCACAGGAACAATCACTGCCGGTGATTTCAATTTATGCTGAATATACACATTTCATCGATTTGAAATCGCCGTTGCAGCAATCACAACAGGATGTTCTGACTAAATTATTGACTTATGGTCCGACGATTGCTGAACATCAACCCGAAGGGCAATTGCTGTTGGTGACTCCCCGTCCCGGAACTATTTCACCTTGGTCTTCTAAAGCGACGAATATCGCGCATAACTGTGGTTTATCCCAGATTTATCGTATTGAACGTGGTGTCGCTTATTATATTGGTGTCAGTGAACCTTTAACGGATGACCAATTGACCCTGTTGCGAACACTGCTACATGACCGGATGATGGAAACTGTATTCGGTGAATTTGAACAGGCCCAGGCTTTGTTCAGCCACGCAGAACCCGCACCGGTTCGTTCGGTTGATGTTTTGTCGCAGGGGCGTCCAGCTCTGGAAGCGGCGAATATGGAACTTGGGTTGGCTTTAGCGGATGATGAAATCGATTATCTCATCGAAAACTTCCACAAGTTGCAACGGAACCCCAATGATGTGGAACTGATGATGTTTGCTCAGGCAAACTCAGAGCATTGCCGGCATAAAATTTTTAATGCAGATTGGACGATCGACGGTGAAGTTCAGCCAAAATCGCTGTTCAAGATGATTAAAAATACTTACGAAAATTTCAGCGATGACATCTTATCAGCATATAAAGATAACGCCTCGGTGATGACTGGTTCCCCTGCAGGCCGATTCTTCCCTGATCCAGATTCTTATCAATATAGTTATCATCAGGAAGACATTCATATTCTGATGAAAGTTGAAACACATAACCATCCGACGGCGATTTCACCGTTCCCTGGAGCCGCAACCGGTTCTGGTGGTGAAATTCGTGATGAAGGAGCGACTGGCCGCGGCTCGAAACCGAAAGCAGGTTTGGTTGGCTTTAGTGTCAGTAACCTGCGGATCCCCGGATTTGTTCAACCGTGGGAGACTGATTTTGGAAAACCATCCCGAATCGCCAGTGCCTTGGATATCATGATTGAAGGGCCACTGGGTGGTGCTGCTTTTAATAATGAATTCGGACGCCCTAATTTGTTGGGGTATTTCCGAACTTATGAAGAACAAGTTGAAAGCTTCAATGGTATGGAAGTTCGTGGTTATCATAAACCGATTATGATGGCCGGTGGTCTTGGTAATATCAGCGCTGAACACGTTGAGAAAGGTGAAATCCCAGTTTCCGCTAAAATTATTGTACTGGGCGGCCCGGCGATGAATATCGGTTTGGGCGGCGGAGCTGCATCATCAATGGCTTCTGGACAATCGGCTGAAAATTTGGATTTTGCATCCGTGCAGCGGGGCAACCCAGAGATGGAACGGCGTTGTCAGGAAGTGATTGACCGTTGTTGGCAGATGGGCGATTTGAACCCGATTGCTTTTATCCATGATATCGGCGCGGGTGGGTTATCCAACGGCTGCCCTGAATTGGTCAATGATGGAGGCCGTGGGGGGCGTTTTGAGCTGCGAGAAGTTCCGAATGATGAACCGGGCATGTCACCTTTAGAAATTTGGTGTAATGAATCACAAGAACGTTATGTGCTCGCGGTTCCCGCGGATCGGATTGATGAGTTTGATGCGATTTGTCAGCGGGAACGGGCACCGTATGCTGTAATTGGTGAAGCAACAGAGCAGCGCGACCTGATCTTGCATGACCAGCATTTTGATAACGAGCCAATTCATTTACCATTGGAAGTTTTGTTGGGTAAACCCCCAAAAATGCATCGGGATGTGACTTCGGCTTCGTTTAAAGGGCAGGCCTTAGATACCAGTACCATGAGCTTGGCTGTGGCAGCAGAACGAATTTTAAGATTACCGGCTGTCGCTGAAAAAACGTTTTTAATTACAATTGGGGACCGAAGTGTCACTGGGCTAGTGGCTCGCGACCAGATGGTCGGCCCTTGGCAGGTTCCGGTAGCTGATTGCGCTGTAACGGCGGCCAGTTATGATACGTATGCCGGTGAAGCAATGTCGATTGGTGAGCGAACACCAACCGCCTTAATTAGTCATGCGGCTTCAGCTCGCTTGGCAGTCGCCGAATCGATTACCAATATTGCGGCTACAAAAATTGGTCCGATGAATCGGATTAAATTGTCTGCCAACTGGATGGCGGCGGCGGGTCACCCAGGGGAAGATGCTGGGCTTTATCAGGCGGTTAAAGCGGTTGGTGAAGAGCTTTGTCCTGAGCTGGATTTAACTATTCCGGTTGGTAAAGATTCCATGTCCATGAAAACCACGTGGCAGCAGGATGGCGTTGATAAAGCGGTGACTGCACCGTTGTCATTGATCATCAGTGCTTTTGCCCGGGTGGATGATGTGCGCTCGACCGTGACACCGCAATTAGTCAACGATCCCTCGTCGTTATTGATTTTGATTGATTTAGGCCAAGGATTAAACCGCTTAGGTGGCTCTGCATTAGCTCAGGTGTATAAACAATTGGGCGATCAGGCCCCGGATGTGAATCATCCTTCATTATTAAGTGGCTTCTTTAATGCGATTCAGACATTAGTCGCCGATAGTAAATTACAGGCTTATCATGATCGCAGTGATGGTGGGTTATTTACTACGGCCGCAGAAATGGCTTTTGCTGGTCATTGTGGCGTTGATATCGCACTTGATCAGTTAGGGCACGATGATCTGTCGGCTTTGTTTAATGAAGAATTAGGTGCGTTGATCCAGATTAAAGGGGATGACAAAGAAGACGTTCTGAATGTATTAGCGGGTCATGGTTTAGCCGCATGTAGTTTTGTAGTGGGGCGGACCAATCAGGATGATTCGATTCGCTTTACTCGTCATGGGCGTTCTATTCTAGTTCAGAAACGCAGTTATTATCGTCAGATTTGGGCTGAGTTGACTTATCAGATGCAAGCGATGCGGGATAACCCCGCTTGTGCCAAAGCTGAATTTGATGCTAAAGCTGATGTGCAGGATCCCGGGATCCAAGTGGCATTAAGTTTTGACGTCCACGAGGATGTTGCCGCACCGATGATTGCCTCAGGGATTCGTCCTCAGATGGCTATTTTGCGTGAACAAGGGGTGAACTCTCAGACGGAAATGGCGGCCGCATTTGATCGGGCTGGCTTTAATGCCATTGATGTGCACATGAGTGATATCTTATCAGGACGGGTAGCTCTGGATCAGTTTAGTGGTTTAGTCGCATGTGGTGGTTTCTCCTATGGCGATGTGCTGGGCGCTGGCGAAGGATGGGCGAAGTCTATTTTATTCAACACTCAAGCACGGGACCAATTTGCACAGTTCTTTGAACGCCAAGATACTTTTGCCTTGGGTGTTTGTAACGGCTGTCAGATGCTTTCGACTTTAAAAGAATTGATCCCTGGTGCCGATTTATGGCCTCGGTTTGTACGTAACCAATCCGAGCAGTTTGAAGGTCGGTTTAGTTTGGTTGAAATTCAGTCGTCACCCTCTCTGTTTTTTGACGGGATGCAAGGATCACAAATGCCGATTGCTGTCGCGCATGGGGAAGGGCATGTTGAAACTCGGGATGCGAGTCATTTAGCGGCTATTGAAGCTAGCTCGACGGTTGCCGTTCGATTTATTGATCATTATGGTAAAGCGACACAGGAATATCCGTTGAACCCGAATGGTTCCGCGAATGGGATTACCGGATTAACCACCACTGATGGTCGAGTAACGATCATGATGCCTCATCCGGAACGAGTTTTCCGCAGTGTTGCTCACTCCTGGCATCCGGCTGACTGGGGCGAAAATAGCCCTTGGATGCGGATGTTCCAGAATGTCCGGAAACAGTTAGGCTAATGATTTAGCCCATTCAAATATTTCATCCTCTGCTGTGGATTCAGCAGGGGATTTTTTATTCGTATGTGATTAGGACGTCTTGATCGTATTCAATAAAGATTGAGAAATGAATTGATTGGAAGTCAACAGATCCTCGCGCTGAATCTACTCTTTATGGAAGATATATAAAGAATTCATCAAATATTCATACGCTATTTAAACAATAACAATGTTTATTTTCACTCTTGTGAAAGAAGAACTAATCTATTAGTAGACGCAGTAATTTTTATATAAAGCGCATGTTATTTATTTTTATTAAAGTAATAAATATTTTATATAAAATATTATTTTTTATTTTATGTTGATTAGATGTGATATTTTTTGACATAAATACTATTTAATACTGTATCTATCAGATAATTATTTCATGCTACATCTAACCATGTACTGATTGGAAATTGGCTGTTATGGTGATGGGTAAAAGTTTCTTTTGATAATTATCAGCGGCCTCAATATTTTTGATTAAATTTTTCAGAATTTTGAGCCTGAGCTATCAATTCATGCTTTTTAATGATTGTCGATCCCAATACTTTCAGGTACTTTTACGTTGCGTGGGAAGGGGTTCCTTCACCGATTTGACTGTAAGTTGTTTCCCATTTGCTTGTTGGGGGATGAAATGTCTCTAAACCTGAAACCATCTGATCTTCGTTATCACTATAGAGAAAAAGCGACCCATCCGGACGATGTAAAACTGCATGGCGATCCTGATATGTCGGTGTTTGATCGAAATGAAGTGTATGAAGTGATTTATTTGATTGAAAAAGTAGCACAACAACTCGATTTTAACGATAAAGCGAGTTGTCATCGAGTTGAAGATATCATTCAGATCCTACCTTTTCGAACATTAACCCAAAAGTATGCGTTTGAGTGGATTAATCAACATTGGTAATACACACCTGGCCCAGTATGATTACTGGACTAGGTTTATTGAAATATATATTTAATCATTGCTCTATTCATGATCACGGTAACGTCATTCTTGATCACAAATAATTGCGAAACAGAGGGAGCTCGATGGCTAATCGAATGAATATAATACCCCCAACTGATCCGCAATTTTGAGATTACTGAACTCTATTTATTAAATCAACGTATACCCTATGCTTTTTGTTTTATATTACAGAATATATTGCTGAAATTTTTGAATATTAAAATTGTGCATAAATTTAAATAAATCTGACCAAATCATATATCCGGTGATATTTAGTAAGTAAAAGTATATTTATATTATATTTTTCAATAAGTTATAAAAGTATTTTACCGGACTTTCATTTGTTTGGCTGTTTTTAAAAAAAGAGTTCTGTCACAAAATGTGAAGTTTATAGTGATCTCTGGCGTGAATTTCGAAAATATTGGAACACAAGGTATCCAGATGGTGTTAGCTTGTAGTTGTATCAATTGACTACCTTTACTATCGACTACCGCCTTCGGGCGGTTTTTTTATCATACTCCTATAAAGTAGGTGCCCTACTAGCCAAAAGATGACAGTATTCTGGTTGAATGTGTATAACCAATACAAACGAAGCCGGAATATTATTTTGTACATTACCGGTATAGCCAATTTCCGCATTTTGATCATGAGTTTCTAAGGTTGCAGTTTGACTTGATTCAAGCTATCTGAATGACAGTCTGCATATCAACTTTAGAAGTCTTGGTATTTCCTGCTACATAGGATTGCTGGTAATGACAGTGCAATCTAATTAGCTAAGATAGTCTTTTGCTATGGTATTGTTTGGAGAGCAGATCAGGTAATCAACGTCTTCAAATGTCATAAACGGGTATGAGCCTAATGCCTCTATTTTGTCCTCAGTACACAGTGCAACAATCGCTCCAGCTTTAGAGGCTGCATGGTGTTTGAATTCACCATCACTGATAGTGAATAGCGCTGAATCCTGCTGCTGATAACCAACCACAAATCCCCATAAAGCAGAGGTCAAATTGAAATTTGTTTAACGCGACTACGGCTGCAATATCTATATCGGCTCCAATTTTTTCACCAATTACGATTGTGTCATTCCGGATTGTGCCGAAGTATACTTTGGTGATAACTGCCTGTTGGGTCCTCAAGTGGGGATCTATACCGTGACACATCCAATTGACCCAATCGAGCGAGCCAGAGGGAGTCTGCAAAGCCAATTCACTTTGGGTAACAATGTGGTTGTTGCCTCTGGCAAGTGTGGGCACTAAGCGTTTTGGTGACAACCTCGTCATTGGTGGTAATCCAGCACGTATTCTTCGTGAACTTAAATGTGTATCGGACATGACATCAGAAGGGAAGGAAGCGAAATAATGAGAACAAATCCATATATTGGTGAAGTTGTATTGAATGAAACTCAGATTCAAGAAGGAGTCAAACAGGTTGCTCAACAGCTTAATCAACAATTTGATGATGCTGTCGTGATTACCGTCGTCCCTGGTGGAATATTATTTACGGCTGATCTTGTTCGCCAGTTATCCTTTGATATCAGTATGGATTATATCTCTTGCCCGCATACCCCCGGAGATAGAAATAATTGCTCTGCAATTGTATATCACCAGAACATCAATGTTACGGGAAGAAATGTCATTTTGATTGATGATGCGATTGAATCAGGAGGCACGATGAAGCGCCTGATTGAGCATTTGAGTAACAATTTTGATATTAAGTCGTTATCCATAGCAACTCTGTTTGTGAAACCCAGTCGAATCAATATTCCAGTTCCTCAATACTTTGCTTATGAAATGGAGAATGATGAGCTGTTGGTCGGTTATGGCCTGCCGTGGAAAGATAAGTCCCGTAACCTACCTTTCATATCTAAAGTGATTTAATTTCTACCAGACTGAATCGCTACCGTTTGGTCTAAACAACAATGGCTTCAAGTCGACGGCAAAGCTTTGCTATTCTCTATCAGAAAAGAGTTAGAGCTTCTTATTGGGGTAAAGTAACCGTGAACGTTGAATGTCACTATGAAATTTTTGAGTAAATACGTCATTCGTGGTTGATGAAGATCTATATGTTTTTTTGGGGCTAAGCTATATCACTCATTCCATGAAGTGACATGCTCGCTTTGTCACTTCATTTACGCGTATGGATTTTCTATTTGGGCATTAGGATCGCAATGAATATACAAACCTACTCAGAAGACAAGGCGAGGGAGATCGCTGAGCTATTTTATCAATCTGTACATGCCGTTGATTCATTGGTATATACCGCTGCACAAAAAGATGCTTGGGCACCAGCCCCTATTGATTATGTACGTTGGTCTGAGCGACTGGCGATAAAAAATCCGTTTCTAGCTATCATTAGAGGTCGTGTGGCTGGATTTATTGAATTAGATGCTGATGGCCATATTGATGGTACTTATACGCATCCCGATTATCAGGGAATTGGAGTCGCATCTGCCTTGTATGAACATTTGCTAAAGGAAGCAAATATCCGCAATATCAATCGGTTGTATGTTGAAGCTTCGCTGATTGCTAAGCCATTTTTTGAGAAGCGTGGTTTTTCTGTGGTGAAAAAAAACGAAGTAGATCGGCAGGGTGTGTCCTTGGTTAATTTTTCAATGGAGAAATATCTAGGTGATATCTCGTGAGCTTTTGTCTCAATTTGTAGGGGGGTATGGATTTGCTAGGCGAAATTGAGTTATTTGATAGCCATTTACATATTATTGATCCTCGTTTCCCGTTGATCCCAAATCATGGATATTTGCCAGAGGCATTTACCTGTGATGATTATTTAGCCCGTTTATCACAATATAAACTCGTCGGTGGGGTTGTTGTCTCCGGTTCTTTTCAGGGGTTTGATCAAAGTTATCTTTTATCGGCGCTTAAGTCGCTAGGTGCATCTTATGTGGGGGTGACCCAATTGCCCTATGCCACATCGGATCAGCAAATTATGCAACTTGATGCTGCGGGTGTGCGAGCGCTGAGATTTAACTTATACCGAGGTGGCTCGGAAAACGTGAAGCATATGGTTTCAATGGCCCATCGGGTCTATGATCGGGTTGGTTGGCATGTTGAGTTGTACGTTGATGCTACCAAACTAGAGGAATTGTCGGTGATCTTAAATCAATTGCCTGCGGTTTGTATTGATCATTTAGGTATGAGCAAACAGGGGTTGCCTTACCTATTAAAACTTGCTGAGAAAGGTGTCAAAATTAAAGCAACTGGGTTTGGTCGTATAGATTTTAAAGCATCAGAAGCCATCAGATTACTTTATTTAGCTAATCCGGAATCACTGATGTTCGGTTCTGATTTGCCATCAACCAGAGCCCCTATTCCTTTTCAGCATAGCGATATTGATATTGTTTTAGAGACCCTCGGAGGCGAGGCGGCTCAAAATGTTTTTAAAGAAAACGCCATGACATTTTATAATTTAAAAAGCAGAGAATAAATCAAAACTGTTGGCAGTGCCAAGACACGGCTGTGTTGGTTGTATGGAATAGTTTTTTAGAATTGTTTAAATGATGGGGACATAATGTCTAAGTATATAGAAGAACAATTAAAACATTGTCATCATTGTAAAAGAGTCACAAAACACTATCGAAATAATCAAAAATCGAGTGGATTTATGCTGTTGGTGCATTTGGTTTTGACCATATGTACTTCAGGGATCTGGTTAATTTTAGTGATTATTTGGAAAATATTGAACGCTAAAATTGGTGGTTGGAAGTGCAGTGAGTGTGGCCATTAACCACAAATTGATTACGAACGGTGAAACCATCAGAAGCTGGTGCTGCCTTGGCATTGAATGGGACTGAAATTCAACAATGAAAAATCAATAATCCTGACTAGATTTGTAAAAAGTTTTTGGTTAGGGCTCTCTTAGCTTCAGGAAATTTGAATGTGCAAGAAAAGGTAAAATATATATGGTTAGCCCTGTTGTTTTTGGGGTGGAGTTTTGCAGTATCGGCGAAGCCTGATATGACTATTGGCAGTTGGAATTTAGATTGGTTGGATCAACGCAATTCATCAAAAGGACCGGTACGTGATGCTGATGATTATGAGCAGCTGTCACGGTTGTTTGCAAAGACCAATATTGATGTGTTGGGATTTCAGGAGGTCGCCAGTCAGGCGGATATTCGTCAGGTTGTTGGCACCAATTATCAGATAGAATTATCGCATCGGGCTGAGTCTGGCGATCCTCGTCAATGGCCTCAATATACGGGGTTTGCTATCCGTCGGGGGATCGCATACCAGCGTCATCTGGATTTGGTTTTGGACGTAACGCATGGGCATCAATTGCGTAACGGTATTGATATAACATTACTTGATGGACGGAAGCCTTATTTACGACTGTTGGTTGTACACTTGAAAAGCCGTTGTTTTTCTCAGAAGAAACGGCCAACGCATCAGAAGTCTAATGGGAGTTGTTATACGCTGTATTTGCAATCGCTTCGATTGCAAAAATGGGTTGCTGATCGAGAGAGGGAAGGGATCCCCTTTATGATTGTAGGCGATTTTAATCGTCGCATGGCTCAGGATCCTAATGATTGGTTATTGCGAACGTTATCTTCGGGCGACTCTGGTAAAGCAATTCCTCTGATTTTAGCGACGCGATTGCATCAAAGTCATTGTCTGGTGGGTTATCGAGATAAAAATCAGGTTTATGTGAAACGATATACAGCGTATATCGATCATCTGATTTATGACCAAGATGCTCAGCAACATGTTCGTCCTCATTCTTTTCAAGAACTTTCACCCACGGCAGAAATGGTGCGGCAGATTCAACTGAGCGATCATTGTCCGATCTTTTTGCAGTATCGTCCTTAAGCGCTGTTGGTGTTGCCTGATCAGACGATTGAACGCGGTATCATTGGTGCATAATCTTGATAATTTCGGTGATTGACAGAAAACAGGTTTAGTTGTTGATATAAGTCAGTTGATTTGAAAATAAATGATTTTAAATCAATCCATTAGATATACATTCTCTTTTATTTATAAAAATATTTATAGTTATGTGACCGGTTTCACAAGTTTTTAATGAGCTATTTATTAGTTTTGTATCGTTAGGTACTGTTTATCTTTAACGATGGGTCTTTAATGGGTTGTGTTTGATATATCTTGTTTTGGCCTATTTGCACGAAAGTTTGTTAGGGACTATATGGGCTGAAAGTGCATTTTATTTATTCTTGAAGATAAATAGCTTTCAATGATTCAGGCATGGCCTGGATGGCTATCGCTTATTCCTATTGACTGATGTATTAATCCAGCCTTTTTCCGAGAAATCCAAAATGATTATGACAAAATTTTCGATGATTTCACTTTCTGTGGTAACGGCATTCTCTATGTCAATGTCCGGATGTTCGGACTCATCATCAACATCTCAGGGTTCTCTTCAGCCGGTGAATGATGTGGCTAAGGCCTCGGCGTTGGTTGCAAAAATGACTCCTGAAGAAAAGCTAAGTTTGTTATCTGGCCCAGGGTTTTCAAGGCAGACTTCAGCAGCACTGAAGCCGGAACATCTTGAGGGTGATGTTGTGGGTATCGCCGGCTATATTAATGGCGTAAATAATTCGCAGGTAAATATCCCCCCAGTAAAATTGGCAGATGGTCCAGCGGGAGTTCGATTATCTCCCATTCGAGAGCATGATCCCAAACGCTATTACGCTACCGCTTGGCCCATTGGTTCACTGCTCGCTTCATCATGGGATCCGCAGTTGGTGCAACGTGTTGGTCAGGCTTTCGGTCAGGAAGCAAAAGAGCTGGGCATTGATTTTTTGCTGGCTCCGGGAATGGATATTCAGCGTAATCCTTTAAATGGTCGAAACTTTGAATATTATTCAGAAGATCCATTGTTATCCGGAAAAATGAGTGCGGCAATGGTCGAGGGGATCCAGAGTAATGGGGTCGGTGCGACGATTAAACATTTTGTGGCAAATAACTCTGAAACCAATCGGCATAATATAGATGAAATCATGACTCCAAGAAGTTTAAGAGAGATTTATTTACGGGGTTTCCATATTGCTATTGAGAATGCGCAGCCTTGGGCGCTTATGACTTCGTATAATAAAATAAACGGTGTTTATACGAATGCTCGCAAAGATCTTCTCACCACGATTGCTCGTCAGGAATGGGGGTTTAAAGGACTGATAATGTCTGATTGGTTTGCGGGCGATTTAGATCATGTTGAGCAGCAGGTTCAGGCGGGTAATGATTTAATTGAGCCTGGTGGTGACGATGTCTATAACCATTTGCTTCAGGCTTATCAAAACGGCACATTGAGTCCACAGGTTTTGGATCAAAGCGCAACTCATATTGTAACGCAGGTGATCAAAACTCCGACTTATCATCATTATCCTTACGCTGGGGTTGCTCAGCATAAACCTTGGCATGCTCAACTATCCCGAGAAGCCGCTACCGAAAGCATGGTCTTACTGAAAAATTCCGGGGCGACTCTGCCGATTCATCCGGAACAGAGTATCGCTAGTTTTGGTATCGCTCAAGTAAATACCTATAAAGGTGGTACCGGTAGTGGTGATGTGCACGCCCCTCACATTATTAATATCGCTGAGGGATTGGCTCATCAATTTACGGTGAATCGTGAACTTCAGCAATTTTATACGCAGTATTTCAATGTTCATAAACAAGAAGCTCCGGGGGCACTGGGGACGATAGGAAATGAGATGTTGTATACCTGTGATGAGCCCTCCATTGGATCTGCAATGTTACAGACCTATGCGCGTCAGAATGATATCGCCGTGATTACCATTGGTCGGTTAGCGGGAGAAGGTCGTGATCGGAGTCCGGGTAAAGGTGATTATCTGTTAAGTGACAATGAACAGACATTGATTAAACAGGTCTCTCAGGCATTTCATCAACAGCATAAAAAAGTGGTTGTGGTCTTGAATATTCCGGGAGTGATCGATACTGAGTGGTCCAATCAAGTCGATAGTATTCTGCTGGCCTATATGCCAGGGCAGGAAGCCGGGGATGCCGTAGCCGATATACTATCGGGACGAGTTTCACCCAGCGGCAAACTGGCACAGACTTTCCCATTGCACTACCGCGATGTTCCATCATCTCAAACCTTCCCCGGGGTGGATACCGATGACGATCAATTACCGGATGTTGAGTATTACAACGAAGGGATTTATGTTGGATATCGGTACTATGATACTTTTCATAAGCCGGTCGCATATCCTTTCGGATTCGGGTTGTCTTATACCTCGTTTACTTATCAGAACCGCTCACTGGTCCAGAATACCATCAATTCGTTGGGTGCCCGAGGCCATATTCAATTATCGGTTGATGTTCGCAATAGCGGAAAACGTATCGGTAAAGAGGTCGCTGAAGTCTATATTGCTGCACCACAGCGAGTTTTGGATAAACCTGCGATTGAGTTAAAAGCGTTTGCCAAAACTAAATGGCTGAAATCCGGAGTACAGCAGCGGTTATTATTGGATATCCCGGCTGAGATCTTGGCCAGTTTTGATGTGAACCACAATCAGTGGATCATCGAGCCCGGAGTTTATAAAGCCTATATTGCCGCTTCGTCCGATGTGAGTGACATCATCCCCGTGCAGTTTAACATTAACCATCTGGTCATTGTTCGCCAGACTACTCCTGAAGTATTAGCACTTCCCCAAGGTATTTCGCAAAGCTCATTTGTGAATATTCATCAGTAGTGTCTCTCTTTACAGGCCCGGTCATCGGGCCTGTTATCGATGTGCTTTCAACTCGATTTGGCATTGTTTGAGATAGGGCATGCATAAAGTTTAAGACCTTGATCTGAAGGTGAATCTGCGTATCAGCAATATAGAGTATTATCACTTATACTCTCAACAGACCCTAGTTGACTGATGTTAATCGTACCAATATCAGTATCTGTTGTTGATAGAAAAAGGGCCTCATTCAAATGAATCTTTTTTCATAAGGATAAAAGCCGATGAAATCGATGAAGAATTTTTTGCCGATTATAATAGCAATTTTGATCGCTATTTTGCCGGCACCCTCAGGGTTAGATGATTATGCATGGCGCTATTTTGCTGTCTTTATTGGGGTGGTCGTAGGATTGGTATTAGAGCCGTTGCCGGGAGCCGTGGTCGGGTTAATTGGGGTCGTTGTTGTCGCATTACTGAACCATTGGGCACTCTTTCCTGCTGATAAATTAGCTGATCCTCATTTTAAAGCGGCTAAGACTGCGTTTTCATGGGCCGTTTCCGGATTCACCAATGGAACGGTATGGCTGATTTTTGGTGCGTTTATGTTCGCATTGGGATATGAAAAAACCGGGCTAGGGCGTCGCATTGCGCTATGGCTGGTAAAAACTATGGGTAAGCGCAGCCTAACTTTAGGCTATGCGATTATGATTGCCGATACCGTTCTGGCTCCTTTTACACCCTCCAATACGGCACGTAGTGGGGGAACGATTTTCCCGGTGATTCGAAACTTACCCCCTCTTTATGATTCCAATCCTGATGATGAAAGTCGCAAACGCATCGGGACTTATTTAATGTGGACGGCTATTGCCAGCACTTGTGTGACTAGTTCGTTGTTTTTAACGGCATTGGCACCGAATCTATTAGCGGTTGCTTTGACCCAGTCATCTACGGGGATCTTGATTGGATGGGGGGACTGGTTTATGGCTGCGGCTCCCGTCTGTATTTTGTTATTAATATTAGTGCCACTTTTGAGTTATTGGTTGTGTCCTCCTCAGGTTAAATCCGGGACGGCGGTCAGTGAATGGGCGGCTCAGGAACTGACTCATATGGGACGACTAACCCGTAATGAATTGTTGTTACTGTGTTTTGTCGTGATGGCACTGTTGATGTGGATTTTTGCCGGTCAGTATATTGCCGGAGCATTGGTCGGGCTGTTGGTGATTTCACTGATGTTGGTGACTCGCATCGTAACTTGGGATGATATTCTGGCCAATAAGTCGGCTTGGAATACGCTGGTGTGGTTCGCTACGTTGGTCGCTTTGGCCGGGGGATTGAGTAAAGTTGGCTTTGTCAGCTGGTTTGGTCAACTGGTCGGGAGTCATATCAGTGGGTTAAATGCAACATTGGCTATGATCATTTTGGCCGTTATCTTTTTTGTACTGCATTATTTATTTGCCAGTGTGACCGCACATACTACGGCATTGTTGCCCGTGATTTTGGCCGCTGCATCTGGGATCCCCGGCATTCATATGGAAATGTTTGTCTTTGTGCTTGTGCCTATGTTGGGGTTGATGGGAATTATCACACCTTATGGAACTGGACCGAGCCCGGTTTACTATGGAAGTGGATTTATTCCCGGTTCAACCTGGTGGAAACTAGGCGCCGTATTTGGATTGTTGTATTTGGTCGTGTGGTTGGGGCTTGGGTTGCCGTGGCTTGAGATCGTATTTTCATAATCCATATTTTTGGAATCATTGGACGAACGGAGGCTTAAGTCTCCGTCCGTTATTTCTCCATGTCATCGTTATTTTTTGGATATTTCGCTATCTGATTTTTATGTAATTCATCTTAATATCCTTATCGAAAGAGATATCCGAAACCTTTCTTTACTCAGGAGTGATTCGACGCTAATCGAAGTTTATTATTTTGTGTCATAGACGGTTACCGATATACCGGTAATATAGTTGAGTCGCACTGTTGCGCGGTGCTATTGGATAAGCATGCCTTACCAATAACAATCCAGATGTTGAGGATGTTCTGTTGAGTAAATACCAAGCTTTGAGACGGGCGAAAGCCGGGGCGCTGGCTTGCCTGATTGTGGCAGCCATTGTTTTTACAATAACTGTCATCGGGATGCGTCAGGGATATCATAGTTTGTGGTTATCTCTGATTAAAACGGCTTCTGAAGCGGCAATGGTTGGGGGAATCGCAGATTGGTTTGCTATTTCGGCGTTGTTTCGACCCATCCCGAGTTGGAATCGGCGGACGGTTGCCGGATTACATATTCCTCACACCGATGTTGTGGTTCGAAATCAGCCGATGATTGCTGAAAATCTGGCGTTGTTTGTAAAAGAGCGTTTTTTTCATGAGACGACACTAGTTCGCTTTGTTCGTGAAGTTAAACCGACCCAGGTTTTGACGCAATGGCTTAGTCAGCCCCAAAATGCAGCACAATTAAGCCATTATATCAGTCAGTTTCTGGCCGCCTCTTTACGTGTTTATGATGATCGCTTAGTTCAGGCATTTATCTGGCGAGGGGTGCGTAAAATCATCCGTTATCTAGATTTATCGTCGTTAGCGGCGCAAGTGCTGGATGTTTCAACCAAAGATGGTCGCCATCAGGTCGTCCTAAGTCAGCTATTAGGTCAGCTCAGTCATTATTTAAATAATTCACAAACACAGCAAATGTTAGCTCAACGAGTCAGTAGCTGGCTGAAGAGCGAGCATTATATGGTTGAGAAGCTGCTTCCAACAGAATGGTTGAGTGAAAAAAGTGCTCAGCTAGCCATTGAGGCAATGGCTAATTTTTTATCAGAGATCCAACATGCGGATAATAATCCCGTTCGGGAGCAACTGGAGCAAAATTTAGCCACTTGGATTGAAAAATTGCGCCGTGATCCAATCTGGCGGCAGAAAATTGAAAAAATGACTGAGCAAATTTTAGTACATCAGCATTTTGCGCATTATCTGTATCAAATATGGCAAGATCTTTGTCAGCGATTGGCGGTTGACTTGGATTCTGATACTAGTATTACTCGGGATAACATCGCCGTATTTATGACTGCCAGTGCTAAATTAATGAGTGAGAATCAGTCATTGCAAGTGTTGTTGGATACGCATTTGGAATCGGCAGCACAGAAAATGGCTCCGAAGGTTTCCAATTTCGTGGTTCGGCATATTCAGAAAACGGTCGAGAGCTGGGATGCCCGGGAGATAGTGAATCAGATAGAGCTAAATATCGGTAAGGATTTGCAGAAGGTCAGAGTAAATGGGACGTTAGTGGGGGCATTGATCGGTATGGGAATTTTCTTAGTTGAACATCTCTTGTTAAATTTGCCCTTTTAATGAAGGCATATACTCCCATTAGGCTCAAGCCATTGACTCGCCATAGATCATCGCAATGGGATTTTGTGACATTTCTTCAATTTTAAGCTATACCTCAATAATGTATCTGGGCGCTTTGGGTGAATTATAAACAGATTCATTACAGGAGCGTCACAGTCGATTTCTAATCATTAGCGATTAAAGGATCCTGTTATGGTTGCCACGCCGACTGTTGCCGAAGATTTTCCATTTTTTTTAGATAAAACCGATTTTAAAGATGCTGTGATTCGTCATTTACGGAGCACGTATGGTACTGACGAAAATAAAGCGAATGCGACAGCTTGGTGGAAAGCAACTTGTTCAGCGATTAATGAACAAGTTTTCGAAGGACTCACTGAAACTCAAAAAAAACATGCCAGCATTGATACCCGAGCAGTACATTACTTGTCTTTGGAATTTTTAATGGGGCGATTGACCCGTAACAATCTCTATAATCTGGGGCTATTTGAGACCGCTCGAGATGCGCTAGCCGAACTGGGACAAGATATCGATAGTCTGTGCCGGGAAGAACAGGATATGGCTCTTGGAAATGGGGGATTAGGTCGACTAGCCGCTTGTTTTATCGATTCTCTGGCTACACTGGGCTATCCGGCAATTGGTTATGGCATCCACTATGAAAACGGATTATTCCGTCAGGAATTTCGGGATGGTCGACAAATTGAGCGTCCTGATAGCTGGCGAGATTATGGAAATCCTTGGGAGATTTGTCGGCCAGAATCCATTCAGAAAGTGCCCTTGTATGGTTATGTCGAAACAAAATTTTGTGACGATGGCAAAATGCGCAAAGTTTGGCACCCTGGACAGGTCATCAAAGGGGTCCCGTGGGATATTCCGGTGGTAGGGTATCGAGGACATACCGTGAATATTCTACGCTTATGGGAAAGCCGGGCCGATGATTACTTTGATTGGGATGTGTTTAATGCCGGGGGGTATGTCGATGCTCAGATCGAAAAATCCCGAGCCGAAACTATCTCGAAAGTTTTGTATCCGAATGATGAGACCCCGGCCGGTAAAGAACTGCGGTTGATCCAGCAGTATTTCTTCTGTGCCTGTTCTCTCAAAGATATGATGCGGCGTTATAAACGGCATCATCATGATTTTAGTCAGTTTGCTTCACAGATCGTCATCCAACTCAACGATACCCATCCGACGATCGCGATTGTGGAACTGATGCGGTTGCTGGTCGATGAAGAAGATTTAGATTGGGATAATGCGTGGGATATCTGCCAGAGTGTTTTTGCTTATACCAACCATACGTTACTTCCAGAAGCTCTCGAGAAATGGGCGGTTGGATTATTTGAAAATGTACTCCCTCGCCATCTGGAAATTATCTATGAGATCAACCGGCGTTTCTTAGAAGATGTAGTCGATAAAAAATGGCCGGGTGATTCTGAAATGAAACGGCGATTATCGATCATCGAAGAAGGCGAAACCCGGATGGTTCGCATGGCTTATTTGTGCGTTGTCGGGAGTTTTAAAGTTAACGGCGTGGCTCAGATGCATAGCGAACTGGTTAAAAAGGATTTATTCCCTGATTTTTATCAAATCTGGCCGGATCGATTCACGAATGTGACCAATGGGATTACTCCGCGGCGTTGGCTGAAGGCCTGTAATCCAAGGTTATCCGGGTTGTTGGATGAAAAAATAGGGAAGCATTGGCCAACGGATCTCGGATTATTGCGTCGGGTGTTGGACTATGCAAATGATCCTCATTTCCAACATCAATTTATGCAGATTAAACAGCAAAATAAAGAAGATTTAGCCGTACTCATTCAGGAGTTGACTGGCGTACGTGTTGATGCTCAGGCAATTTTCGATATTCAAATTAAGCGGTTGCACGAATATAAACGTCAACATCTGAATATGTTGCATATTTTGACGTTGTATCGCCGACTGCTGGAAAATCCAGAATTGGATATTCACCCCCGTGTCTTTATTTTTGGCGCCAAAGCGGCTCCCGGGTATCGGTTGGCAAAAGATATTATTTTTGCCATCAATAAAATAGCGGATCGCATTAATCACGATATTCGGATTAAAGATAAGCTCAAAGTTGTTTTTCTTCCGAACTATCGGGTATCGCTGGCTGAAGTGATGATCCCGGCCGGTGATGTTTCCGAACAGATCTCTACTGCTGGCAAAGAGGCATCCGGTACCGGGAATATGAAGTTCGCTTTAAATGGAGCCGTGACCATTGGAACGATGGATGGGGCGAATGTCGAAATTCGTGAAGAAGTCGGTGATGATAATATTTTTATCTTTGGCTTAACGGATGAACAGGTCGCTCAGAAATGGCGAGAAGGTTATAACAGTTGGGATTATTACTTCCATAATGCCGAGTTAAAAGCGGTACTGGATTGGTTGGATAGTGATTATTTTACCCCAGGTGAACCCGGAGCCCTGGCTTCGATAAAATACAGTCTATTGAATGGGGGGGATCCATTTATGTGCTTAGCTGATTATCAGTCGTATGTGGATGCTCAGCAGTTGATTGATGAAGCGTATCGGGATAAAGCTCGTTGGGCTAAGATGGCCATCGTGAATATGGCCAGTGTCGGGAAATTTAATTCAGACCGTTCGATTGAGGATTATGTGGCCAATATTTGGCATCTGAAAGCGTATCCGGGGATTGAATAAAGTCTGGGTGTTGGCTGAATAGAGTCGGTCGCAAGGCTGAAGAGATACGGTATGAACAAGTGCCGTATCTTTTTTTTATGCCTGTCCCAAGGCATAATGAGCTCTCTGTGATCAGGAGTGGATTATGTTGCCTTTTGAATCCAATTATTTAGCTTATTTGTTAGCCCATCCTCAGCAGCAAACAAGTGCTGAACAAATTTTAAGCAATGGTACGAAAATCCGGTTACTCGGTGTCGGTGCCATTGAATTAGAACCGGCCACTCTGACACACTCTTCGCGTGCGATTGTTCTCTCTGCCGGGATCCACGGTAATGAAACGGCTCCGATTGAATGGCTCAATCAGCTTTTGGATGATTTGCTGGGTGAACACTTAGTTATTTCGGAACCTTTATTATTATTGTGGGGACATCCACAGGCGATGATTGCCGGAGTCCGGGAGATTGGGACCAATCTGAATCGATTATTTAACGGTGCTCATAAGCACGGTGTCCAGGATTTAGAGCATCAACGCGCTGCCGAATTGGAAGGGTGGATGGATACGTTCTATCGGCGTTATTCGTTTCGATGTGCTCATTATGATTTACATACCGCCATTCGCTCCTCCGTTCATGAAAAGTTTGCCGTAGTGCCATACACCCCCCAACGAGCGCCCAATCTTGAGCAGTTTGCTTTACTGCAGGATTGTGGCGTGGACTGTCTGTTATTTTTCCATCAGCCGACCACCACGTTCAGTTATCATTCGGCGATTCATTATGATGCGGATGCTTTTACGGTTGAGTTAGGAAAAGTGCGTCCATTCGGACAAAATGAGCGTGCGGCTTTACGGCTTTTGGACGATAGGATGAGGCTTCTGATCTGTGGTGGAAAATCCCAACGGCAAATGCCGGATGTCGATCGTTGTCGATGGTATCAGGTGACGGATGTCATTAATCGAGAACAGTCGGATTTTCGGTTGAATTTTGCCGATGATTTAGCCAATTTCAGCACCTTTCAAAGTGGTGATTGTTTGGCTTATCAGGCCGAAGAGCCGGTGTTGGTGGATGATGGTCCGAAAAGTGTGGTGTTTCCGAATGCCCATGTTCAAGTCGGCCAGCGGGCGGCTATTTTGGTGAAGCAATTAGCAGCGGCTGAGTGTGCTCGTATTATTTATGGATAATGGGCAAACTCGGTTTTCGATAGTCTCTCTGCGCTGGATAAGTGCAATGCTGCTTCTCGTGGTGATTGCCGGAATTCATCTGACGCTGGGAGATATGGCGATCCATTGGTCCGATGTGTTGCGACAGGAACCCAATTTAGCTCAGCAGATTTTTTGGCGATTACGAATGCCCCGAGTTTTGGCGGCTATTTTAGTGGGGGCCTCATTGGGGGCTTCCGGAGCGGTTTTGCAAACCTTATTGCATAATCCATTGGCAGAGCCGGGCTTACTGGGGATTTCCAGTGGAGCCAGTTTGACGGCTGTAAGCGTGATGGTCCTCTCGGCCATGGCGGGTTGGCAAGTTCCGGTATGGGGCATCACCGGTGCGGCTTTGGTTGGAGCTCTGGTTGTTGCCGTGATTTTATTTACGCTGGCTCGGCGCTATACCTTGAATGCTGGAGTATTACTGCTGTTTGGGGTGGTGATTGGAATTATTGCCGGGGCTGGGTTAACTTGGTTATTGTATTTTTCACCGACCCAAAATTTACGGCAACTGTTGTATTGGATGATGGGCTCACTGAGCTTTGCGAATACGCAAGTTTATCGATTATGGCCTCTTTTTCTCGTTGTCTTTGCACTGCTGCTGCGAGATGGTGCTGCGCTTAATTTTATATTACTGGGGGAACGGTACGCGTTTTCTCTGGGGATCGATGTTCGCAAAGTTCGCTCTCGACTGGTGTTATGGGTGGCCTTGATGAGTGCCATTGCGGTGGCCTGTGCAGGTTCGATTAGTTTTATCGGGTTATTGGTCCCTCATCTGCTGCGTTATTGGCTGGGTGATGAACAGCGGCAATTGATCTGGATGAGTACGCTGGGTGGTGCGATTGCGGTATTAGGTGCAGATATTCTGGCAATGAGTTTATTAAATGGGGCTGAGTTACCCATTGGGGTGATTACGGCATCAGTAGGTGGACCGTTACTATTTATTTTGTTGTTAAGGCAGCATCATGTTGCGCATTAATCGGCTGATTGTGCGGAATTATCTGCATATCGATTCGCTCACGATTGCACCGGGTCAGCTGGTGGCTGTTTGTGGTCCAAATGGATCCGGAAAATCTACACTTTTGGAAGCTTTATCTGGCTATCTTCCACCCTATTCTGGCTCGATTCAGCTGGATGGCAAAGAATTAACTGATTATTCAGTGGCTGAACTCGCGTCTGTTCGAAGTTGGTTGGCTCAGCAGCAACCTCATCGAGCATCTATTTCCATTGCGCAGCAATTGGCTTGGGTGATTGAGCCATACCGGCATTTGGCACCAGCTCAGCAGGTAGTTGATGAGGTGATCCATGACCTGTCTTTATCATCCATTTTACATCGGCCGTTGTTACAGCTTTCTGGAGGTGAATTGCAGCGGGCTTATCTGGCCAGTTTGTTGGTCGCCAGCGATCGGCGGTTGAATCCGGCACATCAATTGGTGTTATTAGATGAACCGCTCACGGCATTAGATCCACGTTATCAGCATCAGGTCATCGAGAAGTTATTGGCACTTCAGGCTCAGGGGCAAACGATATTGATATCACTGCACGATCTCAATATTGCAATGTTTTATGCAATGGATGTGTTGTTACTCAGCCAAGGGAGGCTTACAATATGCGGTGCAGCCCGCGATGTTCTGACGCAAGAGCGGATATCCGAGTTGTTTGGTGTATCGATGACCCAGATTCGCATCAATGGCCGTAATCAGTTGGTCCTATCTTGAGGAAATCGTCAACCTGAACCATCTTAGTGACAAGGTCGTAAGGGAGACAACCTGATGCTTCGGAAGAATCAACCGGAACATGATGAACTATTTTTTTATGTTGAACATAACCGGGATGAGCGTAAACGTTCGGCTAAAAAACGCCAGCGTTTAAACCAAAGTCGTCGAAGAATGCGTCATTAAACGTCTTTAAGTCGTTATTTTGAGCCTCTGCCTGTGAAGCCACGACAGAGGCTTTTTTCATGGTATACTGCCTGTCACATAACATCGCATATTGCGCTATTTCAGTATTATGATTCCAAGATTATCAGAAACACCGCCGTTATCAGCTCATTATCAACGATATATTAAAGAACTTGAGCAAAGTGGTTTTCGCGGCGAAATTGAAACGAGTTATTCCAGTCGACTGGCTGTCGCGACCGATAACTCGGTGTATCAGTTACTTCCTCAGGCTGTTATTTTTCCCTGGGATACTCAGGATGTAAAAACAGCCACCCAGTTGGTTGGTCAGGAAGCTTTTCATGCCGTGAAGTTAACGCCTCGGGGCGGAGGCACTGGCACGAATGGCCAATCGCTGACGGATGGAATTGTTGTCGATTTGTCTCGACATATGAATCAGTTGATTGAGCTGAATGTCGAGCAGCGCTGGGTTCGAGTTCAAACCGGGATGGTTAAAGATGCTCTGAATGAATTACTGCGCCCTCATGGGTTGTTTTTTGCCCCAGAGCTGTCGACCAGTAACCGAGCGACTCTGGGGGGGATGATCAACACCGATGCTTCGGGGCAGGGCTCCTTGCAGTATGGCAAGACCAGTGATCATGTCCTGGCTGTCAAAGCCGTTACGATTGCGGGCGAATTATTCGATACTGGGCGGATGCCGGTTGCGGAAGCTTTAGAGAGTTCGTTTAGCGGATTGTCTCAAGCCGCTCAGAGCTGTGTGCAGCAACGCGATCTGATTGAAGCCAAGTTTCCACCGTTGAATCGATTCTTAACCGGATATGATCTGAAAAATGGTTATGATCCGAAAAGTCAGCAGTTTGATCTGACCCGCTTATTATGCGGTAGTGAAGGTTCGCTGGCGTTTGTCTGTGAAGCTACCTTGGATCTGACGCCGATCCCGAAATATCGGACCTTAGTCAATATTAAATATGCCTCGTTTGAAGGGGCATTGCGGCATGCGCCAGCTTTGGTTGAGGCGCAGGCATTATCCGTTGAAACAGTTGATTCTAAAGTTCTGAATTTAGCTCGGGAAGATGTGATCTGGCATAGCGTGCATCATTTACTGGAAGATGTTCCGGGTAAAGTGATGGATGGAATTAATATCGTTGAGTTTGCCGGTAATGATCCGGAGCAACAACAACAACGGGTTAATGCATTGGCTCAAATTCTGGATCAAGCGATTGAAGATTCCGTTATTCTGGGCTATCAGATTTGTGAAGATCTACCGAGCATTCAGCGTATTTATGCGATGCGCAAAAAAGCGGTCGGGTTGTTAGGAAAAGCCAAGGGTAAACAAAAACCCGTTGCCTTCACCGAAGATACTTGCGTGCCGCCGCAGCATCTGGCCGATTATATTATGGAGTTCCGGGAATTGCTGGATAGTAAAGGGCTCCAATATGGGATGTTCGGCCATGTCGATGCCGGGGTTCTGCATGTCCGTCCTGCTCTTGATCTCTGCGATCCAGAGCAGGAAGTGCTGATGCGCTCGGTTTCGGATCAGGTGGTTGCATTAACCGCTAAATATGGCGGGCTGATGTGGGGCGAACACGGAAAAGGATTCCGTTCCGAATATAGTCCTGCATTCTTTGGGGATGAACTGTTTATGGAATTGCGCCGAATTAAAACGGCCTTTGATCCTTATAATCAGTTGAATCCGGGTAAAATTTGTACACCGATTGACTCGACCGAGTCGTTGCGCTCCGTGGATGATTTAAAACGGGGAGCGTTGGATCGACAGATCCCTGTCACCGTGCGAGATAGCTTTCGAAGTGTCATGGATTGTAATGGTAATGGACTTTGCTTTAACTATGATACGAAAAGTCCGATGTGTCCTTCATTGAAGGTCAGTTATGATCGACGTTATTCTCCAAAAGGTCGAGCTGGCTTGATGCGCGAGTGGTTGCGACAACTCAGTCAGCAGGGGGTCGATCCATCGCAGTTGGAAGCCGATGCTCTGGCGGGTAAAATATCAATTGATGGCGGTTTGAGAAAAATCCGTAATTCCTTGGCCAAATACCGGGGAGAATATGATTTTAGCCATGAAGTGATGGGAGCCATGCAAACTTGTTTGGCTTGTAAAGCTTGCGCCACTGGTTGCCCGATCCAAGTGGATGTCCCGGAATTTCGCAGTCGCTTTTTATATCTTTACCATAGTCGTTATCAGCGCCCTATTAAAGACTATCTGGTGGGCTATGTTGAAAGTTATGTTCCTTTAATGGCAAAAGCGCCTCGTTTGTTTAATGCGTTGACATCTCCTAAGTGGAGTCAGTCGTTGACGAAAAAAACCATCGGGATGATTAATGTTCCGAAGTTGAGTTATCCGACGTTGAAAATGCGCTTGCCGAAGACGTTACATAATCACTTTAATTTACAACGGCTGGCTGCGCTGAGTGAAGCTGAAAAAGCTAAAACGTTACTGATCGTTCAGGATCCGTTTACTAGTTATTATGAAGCCGATGTTGTAGCTGATTTTGTGTTGTTTGTTCAGGCATTAGGCTTTGATCCGGTTTTGGTTCCATTTAAACCGAATGGGAAACCACAGCATATTAAAGGGTTCCTGAGTCAATTTAGTAAAACAGCTCAGAACTCGGCGGCGTTTTTGAATGAATTATCCCAGTTAGGTATTGCGATGACGGGCGTTGATCCGGCAATGGTGCTTTGTTATCGGGATGAATATAAAGTTCTGCTGGGTGAAAAACGGGGTGATTTTAGTGTGTTATTGGCCCAGGAGTGGTTGATGCAGGTGTTGCCGATGATTGATAAACGGCCAACACAGGCGCTTGAACCTTATTATCTGTTAGGCCATTGTACGGAAAAAGCCTTATTTCCTGAGTCGGATCAGGTTTGGGCGGACATCTTTTCCCATTTTGGGGTCTCCTGTGAAGTGCAGGCTGTGGGATGCTGTGGGATGGCGGGAACTTACGGACATGATGCTAGTCAACAGCAGACCTCCGAAGCGATTTATGCATTGAGTTGGAAGCAGCGTTTGGCTACGTTACCGCATCAGCAATGTATGGCCACCGGTTATTCTTGCCGGAGTCAGGTTCAGCATCTGGATGGATTTAAACTGAAACATCCGGTTCAGGTGTTACTGCAGGTGATTCGAGGAGAACAATCGTGAGTTCTTTGTGGCTGAAGGATATCAGTATAGAACGGTTAAATGCGATGTGTCCCGGGACGTTGTTAGAGGCGTTTCAAATTTCATTTACTGAAATTGGTGAACGTTATTTGGTGGCTTCAATGCCGGTTAGTGATGCTGTACGCCAGCCGATGAAATTGTTACATGGGGGGGCGAGCGCCGCATTGGCCGAATCCGTTGGCAGTATTGCAGGCTATTTTGCCTGCCCTGAAGGATATTATGTCCTAGGAACGGAGATCTCAGCGAATCATTTACGATCCATGAAGTCTGGGGCCGTTACGGCAACGGCCTCACCCATTCATATTGGTGGCCTGATCCAGTTATGGCAAATCGACATTAGAGATGCACAGAATCCGGATAAATTGATTTGTAGTGCCCGGCATTCGTTGATGGTTCGTCATTATTAATAAGGGTTAATCTATTCAATCTAATGCGGCACGTCCTGTGCCGCTTGATTATTTTGGTCAATTCCGATTGGTTTTCTATTCAGTTCCACTTAATTGATATGCGATAGCCATGTCGGCGATATTTCCATAGGAGCAGGTCGAATTGCAGCGACTCTATCAGTTAGTTTATCAAAAAGTATTTGGTGTATCGGGTGGTGTATCAGGGCTTCCGGAAAATGCACCGTCTCACGCGGTACCGGGCAATTTTTTTAAAATTGTACTTGCCCAGTTTTTAAGTAAATGCGGTGATGAGCTGATTAATCCTAAAATTACCTTACCTTGGGTGATGCAATCTTTAGGTATCCCGGCATCCTTTTTAGGTTGGTTGGTTCCCATCCGTGAGTCTGGTTCCATGCTGCCCCAAATTGTGATTGCAGCGGGAGTTCGGCGGTTAGCTATTCGCAAATTTGTCTGGGTCGGTGGTAGTTTATTGATGAGCCTGTCGGTTTTAGCAATCGTGCTCACCATGACTCAATTTCGAGCAGAAACAGCGGGCTGGCTCATTCTGTTATGCCTGATTGTGTTTAGTTTATCTCGTGGATTAAATTCGGTTGCTTTTAAAGACGTTTTAGGTAAAACGATCCCCAAACAGCAACGGGGGCGAGTGAGTGGTTGGGCGACGGCGGGCGCAGGGGGAGTGACGCTACTGATCGCTTGGTTGTTAGCCCGTCATCTAGAGTCTCAGCAAATGCTGATTTATACCAGCGGGTTTATTTTAGCGGCTTGTTGTTGGATTGTCGGGGCCATGGTGTATAGCCAGGTTTGTGAACAACCCGGAGAAGTTGAGTATCGCTCTGTGGCACCTATCTGGCATAAATTGGTATTACTTAAAAATGATAAGCCGTTCAGATTGTTTGTGATCGCTCGGGCCTTGATGCTCTGTTCTGCTTTAAGTGCACCCTATTATGTGGCATTAGCGCAGCAGCAGAATGCGGCTTCAGGGTTGTTGCAGTTTTCGTTCTTCCTCGGGGCGAGTGGAGCAGCTGCGTTTATTTCGGGACCTTTTTGGGGAAAGTTAGCCGATCATTCTAGTCGGCAAGTTATGATTTTGGCTTCGTTGATGAGCGCCATTTTAGGTTCAATTGTTGTTTTTTTGGCTTGGTTTGTTCCTGGAATATTAAATTGGCAATGGGTTATTCCCGCGTGTTATTTTTTACTGACCATTGCTCATCAGGGCGTTCGGTTGGGCCGTAAGACCTATTTGGTCGACTTGGCACAGGGAAATCAGCGTACGGATTATGTATCGGTGAGTAATACGGTCATTGGCGCTATTTTACTAGTGACTGGGGTGATTAGTTTTGCTGAGCCTTGGCTGGGGATCGCCGGAGTGTTAGCTATTTTAGTCGTCATGGGGGCCTTAGGGGCTATCTTGGCGGCTAAGTTGCCAGAAGTTGAATAAAATCGCTGAGTATATGAGTGAACCATCCGGAGGTCAGTTGTGCCAGATAAACGATGCCGATATATCGAATCGATTTACCGAGGCCGACTAGTAGCAGAAAAATAGAGAGCCGAACTTTCATGATCCCGGCAATGAGAGTGAGAACGTCTCCTCCGATAGGAAGCCAAGCGAATAACAGGCTCCATTGCCCGTATCGTTGAAACCAATACTGCATTTTGATGATCTGCTGATCTTTAAAATAAAACCAGCGGCGGTGTTTGAATCGGAGCAGATATTTTCCTAGATACCAGTTGACGACTGAGCCTAATGTATTCCCAATGGTGGCGATAACAACGAGTAGCCATGAAGGATGCCCTTTTTGAATTAAGGCGTAAAGAACAACTTCTGAGTAAAATGGGAGAATGGTCGCCGCCAGAAAAGACGCGGAAAATAAGACAATATAGCTGATCATAATGGAGGTGCCTTTCTGGTTTGCGCTGCATGAATGAGCCAACGAAAAAGCTCGCGTTGCTGGCGTTGATAAAATAGGTATTCGGGGTGCCACTGCACACCAATGATGGCTTGTTGCTGAATAGATTCAATGGCCTGAATAAATTGATCACGGTCATGAGCAACCGCAACAAATTGAGGGGCCAGATCGAGGATAGCTTGGTGATGTAAACTGTTAATCCGCAGATGATGTTTTTTCACCAGTTGATGCAATTGACTGGAAGGTTGAATAAACGCCTTTTTTTGGGGAAATACAGTATTAGTATTGGATGTATGCCGACGCAGTGAGCGGATATCATGATATAAACTTCCCCCGTAGACAACGTTGATCAGTTGATAACCGCGACAGATCCCTAAAACGGGCAGCCGGTGTTCATAGGCATAGCGAATATAGCGCTGCTCCAGTTCATCTCGGGCTTGATCATAGCGAGTTTTAGTATAGGGCTGCATGCCGTAGAGTGAGGGATGTATATCATGTCCCCCACTAATGATAAGACCATCTAATTCATTGATGTTGACATGATGGCGGAGACTGATCCGCTTTGCCTTGGCGCCACATAATGAGAGGACTAGCTTTAGGCAATACCAAGATGGCGCAAAGCGTTGTGAGTTTCCGGTTACGCCGATAATAGGTCGCGGTGTATGGTGTCGAGTTGTTGCCATATGTGCTCTGAATATCGGTTTATCAAATGATTGTCATTTAGCCATTGTTCAATCAGTGTGTTTCGCAGAGAAGGCGTGTTGGCGATCTGTTCAACGACACACCAGGTATTCCAGCTTTGGGCCAGATCCCATTCCGGTCGTTCAATTTCACAATTGGGCAGACGATAGTGGAGGGTTGGTCTGGCATGGATCAGTGGATCATCCAGTTGTATTGATACCTGTTCAGGTTCAAGAAACATGAACAGCGGTAACAAATCTAAAGCGCGGTTACGAGTCGCATTATATTTTAGATAGTCATGAATGATATGTGGCAGTGATTCATTTCCCTGATAATTCATCACCAGTTTGTTGTAACGTTCCGGATAAAAATTAATATAAGGTGTGACTCTGCGCATCAAGTCGACTTGATGATGTTCGACCAACCATTGTTGGCAGATAATAAAACTCTGTAGGTAAGCGATAATGGTTGCGCTATCGTAGCTGGGAAGTTCCGGGTTGATATGGACGCCAAAGGCATAGCGAAGTGAGGATCCGGTTCCGAGCGCTCCATTTTCTCGAAGTTGTGTAATCATCGGATGAAGCAGTTGAAGTTGTTCTACCGTGAGCGGCGGACAGATCACTTCGACAGGCACAACCACGGTTGCTAATTTGGTCATCCATTCCATCAATGGATCTTCTGCTTTGGTTGTTCCTTGTTCTAAGGTTCGTTGAGCGATACGTTGCCGGGCGGTTGTTTTGGCAAACTGCCAATCAATTTCTACTTTAAATGTTCCTGTATCGGTTGTGACGCGTCCTTCTGCCTCGGATAAGACCTGCCATTGCCCATCCAGCGCGTGAGCAATGATGCGACCGGTCGTTTTTAGGTCAATCCCCGCAAATTCCAGCTCGTAACCAATATGCCGGAGTTGATGATTGGATGAATAAGGTTGAATAGGCTGGATAAATACTTCATGCATCATGACCTCGTAGTGATCATTTAGATGATGTGTTCTGATCTTTATTGTGGATCTACAGAACGACGTGTTACTCATACAGTAGCAAATATTAATGTAGGATCCATCTTAGTGTTTGATTTTTGTACGGGATATTGCATAAATGTGATGGCTGTAGAGCGATGGCCGGCGGATGTTCCCGCTCTTTAGTGGGGTTTATCAGGTTATATCACGTGTCCTGTTCCGCTTCACTTAGGCGTCACAGGACATGTTGCATTCAACGGTGTGATGAATGGTTGGGAATAGGCCTAAGTGATTTAGGCTTGTTCATTTTTCCTATGTGCAAAACGAGATTGCCGGGGACGCCGTGGAGTGGAATTATTGCGTCCCTGACGTGGATGTCGCGCAGAGGTTGTTTTATGAGAGGATTTGGGTCGAGCGAAAGAGGCCTTAAATCCTTCGACTTCTAAATGATTGAGTCGTTCTTTGATAAACGTTTCAATGGCCTGCAATTGTTCCACTTGATCTTCACTGACCAGTGAATAAGCACTGCCGGATTCACCCGCACGACCAGTTCGGCCAATTCGATGGACGTAATCTTCGGCCACATTGGGGAGATCAAAATTAACGATTTGAGGAAGTTGCTTAATATCCAATCCTCGAGCTGCAATATCGGTGGCCACCAGAATGTCGATCTCACCTGATTTAAAGCCTGCAAGTGCTTTAACCCGAGCATTCTGACTTTTATTACCATGAATCGCCGCCGCTTTGATTTTCGCTCTTTCAAGTTTTTGGGTCAGTCGATTGGCACCGTGTTTGGTTCGGGTAAAAACTAAAACCTGTTGCCACTGAAATTGACGAATAAGCTGTTTTAAGAGATCGGTTTTTTGCTCATAATCCACCAAGGTATAGAATTGTTCCACCTGACGAGCCGTTTGATTTTCAGGATTGGCATTAATTTCTGACGGTTTATTCAAAAATTGCTGGGCCAACTGACGGATATCTTTTGAGAAAGTAGCAGAAAACAGTAACGTTTGTCGCTGCTTGGGAAGTAGCTTCAATAATCGTTTGATATCGTGAATAAATCCCATATCCAGCATTCGATCCGCTTCATCCAAGACCAATATCTGGAGTTTGGAAAAATCGATAGCACCTTGCTGATAAAGATCGAGCAATCGTCCTAGCGTTGCGGTCAGGATCTCACATCCCGATAGTAAAGCTTTAAACTGAGGCTTGCTGTTTACCCCACCGAAAATAACATGATGTCGAAGCTTCAGATGGGTTGCATAATCCTGAACATTCGCGTCAATTTGTGCCGCAAGCTCTCGGGTCGGAGTGACAATTAACGCTTTGATTTCTTTACTCTGACACGGTGTTTGCTGCCTTAGTTTTTCTAAAATTGGTAGCACGAATGCTGCGGTTTTGCCGGTTCCGGTTTGTGCAGCAGCCAATAGGTCCTGATGGAGTAAAATGGCTGGAATCGACTGTTCCTGGATCGGCGTGGGTTGTGAATACCCCAGTTTGGTAATTGCTTCAGTAATTGGTTTAGATAGGCCTAATTCGGCGAAGGTCATGCAGACTCACTTGGAAGTGGTGGAAAATTTCAATGATGGACAATTTTATAAAAATAGGTTGCGCAGTTCCAGCAGTTTAAAGATTAATTTTGCGTGTATGGATTGCCCCTTGTGCTCTGAGAAGGATAGCGTTACAAGTAATACAAAGCACGAATATCATTTTGAATTATAAAGGAGAACGTCTGTGAGTCGTCACGTTGCAATTATCGGATGTGGTCATGTTGGGGCTGATGTCGCCTGCAGTTTAGTGACTCAAAATTATGCAGATCATATCAGTCTGTTTGATAAAAAAAGTAAAAAGGCCGCCAGTGAAGCGCTGGAGTTACAGGATATGGCTTCATTGGTCGGATCGCGAGTTGTCATCGATGCCAATGATAAGCAACAACTGGCGCATATTGATCTGGTTGTCATGGCGGTAGGTCCCAAAAAAACACAAACAGTCGATCGGCTCAATGAATTGGCTGAAACGAGCCAGGCAGCCGGCATGTGGGTTCCTAAGTTAAGAGATGCGGGGTTCAAAGGGGTTTTGATTAATATTACCAACCCTTGTGATGTGGTGACGACTCATCTGGCTGAGCTTTTGAATTTACCAACTGGACATGTGTTTGGGACCGGAACGTCACTTGATAGTGCCCGGATGCGGCGCGTGGTCGGACAGCAACTGAATGTCGATCCGGCCAGTGTCGAAGGTTATACAATGGGAGAACACGGTGAATCTCAGTTTGTGGCCTGGAGTAGTGTGCGTGTCGGTGGTGTTCCTTTCACACAATGGCCTCAGGCGGAAGGTGTGGATTTGTCTGAGCTGGAAATGCGGGTTCGGCGAGGTGGATGGGATATTCTGGAAGGGAAAGGTTGGACTAGTTTCGGGATCGCGGCCGCGGCGGCTAAGTTGGTGGATGCGGTATTTAGTGATGCTCGGCGAGTATTCCCGGTATCGGCCCTGCATGAATCACTTGGCGTTTTCATAGGCCAACCCGCTTTGATTGGCGCTCAAGGAGTTATCCAGACAATACCGGTGCCATTAACTGAAGATGAACAGCAACGATTGGCTGCATCTGCACAGGTGATTCGTCACGCCAAAGCCAGTATTTTATCCTAGGGAGTGTTGACCTTTCGTGGCTGCCAAAACAATCACAAAAGGTCAACAGTCTTTAATCTACTCATAAAAAGACCGATGAATAGTTGCGAGCTATTCATCGGCAGAAGCAGGACATGAAAAACTTCAGAGAATAATAGGGTTATAATGAAAATTCAGATTTAACCTGAGCCACCCATTTTGCGACTCGTTCTGAGGTTTGAGAGGCTTGATTATCTTGATCGATCACTAGTCCGACAAAGTTATCTCCATCTAGAGCTTGTGAACTTTCGAAGTCATAGCCTTCGTTTGGCCAGCTCCCCACCAATTCAGCACCTGCATCAGAAAATGCATCATAGAGTTCACCCAGACCATCCACAAATTCACTGGCATAGCTCACTTGATCACCCAGCCCGAACAGCGCGATTTTTTTACCACTGAAATCAGTGCCTTCCATTTTAGGTAAAAATTCTTCCCAACTTTCGGCTTCACATTGAGTCGAAAGTCCTGGTAATTCACCTTCTCCTAAGGTTGGTGTGCCCATGATCAGATAATCGTAAGCGAGCAGATCATCGACTTCGACACGATTAATATTCAGTGGTTTTGCAACCAGTTCTGCATCATCAAATTCTTTCTGAATTAACTTTGCCACTTTGCGGGTATTTCCGGTATCAGTACCAAAAAAAATGCCTACTTTTGCCATCATTATCTCCTTGGCTTATCAGCCATCTAATCAAGAATAAAAAGAATGATTGTGAGGACTTTACAGTCCTTGATTAATCGTCATCATCATCTTCATCGTCGTCATCATTCATGACACGTTGTAAAGGTTTATAGATTTCGACGCGATCCCCTTCTTTCACGGGTTGTTCAAGAGAACAAATTTTTCCATAAATACCGACTTTGCATGTTGTCAGGCTAAGTTCGGAAAATTGAGTGAGTAGTGACGATTGTTCGATAGCCTGCGCAATCGTTGTCGGCTCCTCTACATCCAGTTGTACCCATTTGCCATCAGCTCCGGCTGCATGAGCGACAGAAATTTTCATGACATAGACTCCATTGATGATGAATCTGAAGTTGATTTACGGACCGGGATCCGTTCCATGAGCCGTCGCCCTACAATGAGGAGCCCTAAAAATATAAAGCCGCCGCTGGGTAATAGGGCCGGGAGGAAACCTCGGTAACTGGGAATAATGGTGACTTCCATCCAAGTAAAGTGAGTGCCTAAGAGTAATGATGCATGGCTGAAGAGTGTGCCTTGCCCGATGATTTCCCGGACTCCACCTAAGAGCACCAGCGCGACGGTAAATCCAAGGCCGGTGGCAATACCGTCTATTAACGAAATAAAGGGCCGGTTTTTGGAGGCGAAGCTTTCAGCACGACCAAAAATCGCACAGTTGGTCACAATCAGTGGGATGAAAAGCCCCAAAATTTTATGCAAGTCATGCACCCATGCGTTCATGGCTTGATCGACTAAAGTCACTAGGGCTGCAATGATCAGTGTGAACACTGGGATCCGGACTTGGGGCGTGACCCAGTGCCGTATAATAGAAATGACCAGATTCGATAACGCAATGACTACCAGCGTTGCTAGGCCCATTCCTAAGCCGTTGGTCGCAGAGCTAGTGACAGCCAGCGCCGGGCATAGGGCTAGCGTTTGTTGTAAAACAACGTTGTTAGGCCAGATACCTTCATAAATTTGTTGACCGAGTGATTTAATGGACATCTTTTTTAGCCTCCTTGGGATGGAGTAGTAAATCGTGATATTGACGGAACATTTCTAGGCTTTGTCGGATCCCTTTTACAACGCCTCGAGGGGTAATGGTCGCCCCGGTAAACGAAGCAAAATGTCCTCCGTCTTTTGTGACTTTCCATTGTTCTTCCGGGGGATTTTGAAGTGATAAACCTTTGAACTGGAGGATCCAGTCACTTTTATCCGCTTCAATTTTATCCCCTAACCCTGGGGTTTCTTGGTGGCTTAAGACCCGCACGCCCGTTAAAGTTCCCTTGGGATCAATCGCAATGAGTAGATGGATATCTCCTGAGTAACCTTGGGCGACAGCATCGAGAATAACCGCGCTGGGCAGGCCTTCTTTGGTGGCGAGAAAATAATGGATTATCTGACCGTTCGGTAGCGTTGCGGTTTCTGGAGTCCGGCTTGGATCATTATCATAATCACTCGCAGGAAGGACCTGAGTAATTTCCCGAACCTGATCTAAGTGTACCTGTTTATCAATTTGAGGGCCGATATAGCGGTCACTGAGCATCACCAGTAATGCAACAACAAAGGCAAATATACCGAGAGTCATCGCATGTGTACGAGCGGGCAAGATCATGGATGAACTGGAAGAACTCATGAACGTCTCCTTGAAGTGGCATGGCCATAGATGACAGGACGAGTGTAATGTTCAATCAGTGGATTCACTGCATTACACAGTAAAATAGCGAATGCCACGCCTTCCGGATAGTTGGCAAAATGTCGGATCAACCAGACTAAGACACCAAATAAGATGCCATACATCCATTGTCCTTTGGGTGATGAAGGGGCGGTGACAGGATCAGTGACGATAAAGAAGGCTGCAAACAAGATGGCACCATTGGTGAGTTCTAACCAAGGTTCGCTCTGTCCCTGCATCCCAAAAATCCAAGCAATCGCAGCCGGTACGAAGCATCCCAATAAACTAGAAATGACCAATGGATAGGTAATGACCCGACGCCATAACAGGTAAAGTCCTCCAATGATGAGTGCAATCCCTGATGTTTCTCCCAAGCTTCCCGGAATTGTGCCCATAAAGCTACTGAGTAGCGAGGTAGTATGAACAACGCCTTCGGTGGCCAGCGGTGTTGCTGTCGTCATGCTATCTGCAATTAAATTGGTCCAGTAATTTGGATCAGGAACCGGCCAATGAGTCATCTCGACAGGAAATGCAATCAGAAGTACAACGCGAGCAAACATCGCTGGATTGAATAGGTTCTGACCTAATCCTCCATAGCAGTGTTTGCCGACTGCCACCGCGAGAGCCGAACCGATTGCTCCCACCCATAACGGGGCATGAGGCGGCAAACTCATAGCTAGAATTAATGCCGTGATCAATGCTGAGCCATCCATGATCGAGCCTTGCCCTTTGGGATTAAGCTTTAAACAGATCACTTCACAAAGTAAGGCGGCGACAACACAACTAACGGATAACAGTAGTGCCGGAATGCCAAACTGCCAGATTGCAAATAACCAAGCCGGTAATAAGGCTAGTAGTACAGCCTGCATCATTTGCGGAATACGTATTCCGATATGGGCGAATGGAGCTTGATTCATGATACTTCTTCCTCCTTGGTGGCCGAACGGCGAGACCGGCTGGCTCGTTTGGCCGCTTTTTCGGCCTTGGCCGCCGCTTTTTGAGCGGCTTCTTCAGCCAAGCGTTGTTGTTTTGAGGCGGCTGCCTGACGTGTAAACTCGGCTTTTTGATCCATGTAACGTTGTTTTTTTAATTCATTTCGTCCCCAGTTGAAACTAGCGGTGAGTGGCAACGATGCGGGGCATACATAAGCACAGGCACCACAGGAAAGGCATTGCTCTAATCCCAGTTTTTTAGCGGTGTCGAATTCTTCATGCTGGATCAGTGGTAACAGATGAAGCGGTTGGAGCTGCATCGGGCAAACGTTGGCACAACGACCACATCGCAAGCAATTGGTAGGCATATCCAATGCGACTTCATTTTCACCCAAGAGCAGCAATCCGCAGGTTCCTTTGAGGATCGGCTGATGGACGTTATACATGGGATGTCCCATCATTGGACCACCGAAAACCATTTGAGTCGGTTGTTCACTAAACCCCCCGCATTGCGCGATCAAGTGGGAAGCCGGTGTTCCGATAGGGGCTAGAATATTTGCTGGACGGGTAATGGCTCGGCCACTTACGGTGACAATTCGGTGGGTCATTGGGTGGCCAAAATGAAATGCTCTGAACACCGCAACACAACTGGCGACGTTATGCACCAGCACGCCATAACTGGCAGAACGAGCCCTTGGTGCTAATTGAATACCGGTTAAGGCTCTGATCAGTTGTTTTGAAGAGCCCAATGGATAGAGTGCCGGAAGTGGGTGCACACTAATTTTAGGATCTTCGCTACTGGCATCGGTTAAGGCCGCAATCGCTTCTGGTTTATTTTTTTCAATGCCGATAATGGCTTGCTGAGCATGAGTGATTTCCATTAACAAACGGATACCACCGACAATTTGTGCCGATTGTTCCCGCATCACCCGGTCATCGCAGGTCATATAGGGTTCACATTCACTCCCATTAATCAGCAGATATTTTATAGAATATTTTTCAACTAGAGCCAGTTTGTCATAGAGCGGAAACATCGCTCCCCCCATGCCGACAATGCCTGAATTGGCAATGACATCCAACCGCTGTTCATTCGAAAGTTGTTGAATAGGGGCGGGTTTTTGAGTACTGAGCGGTTGTTGAGTCGGCGCTGGTTTCAGTTCGATTCGGGCTGCATCTATGGCCACAATATCACCATCTAAAGGGGCATGGATCGGCGCACTGAAACGACCGCCTGATTTGGCGATTAACTGTCCAGCCTGGACTGTTTCACCCACCTCGACGGTTGGAATCGCCGGATCGCCCGGATGCTGTTTAAGTTGTAGATAGAGGCGTGGCGGGAGTGAAGATAATGGCTCAACAGCACAATCGCGGGTCAATGCTTTCCCGTCATCTAAAGGATGAACCCCACCCACGATATCTTTGTGAGTGAATTTAAACATGGCTTTCTCCTAAATTAAAAGAAGTTAAGCTTGGTTTGGGAAGTGGATTAACCAGCTTAGGATCAGGGTAAAGAGCGATTCCTTCATGAGGGCAAATAGCGATACATTGCTGACAGCCGGTGCAGGCATCGGCAATAATTCCGTGGAGTTGTTTCGGGGCTCCGATGATGGCATCAAACGGACAGACTTTGGCACATCGACCACATCCATCACAGAGTTCAGGATTGATCCCTGCGACTTGTCCTTCGGTTGAATCATCACTCTCTTCTTTAAATTCAATTCCTAATTTGGCGGCAATTTGTTGGACGACGGCGGAGCTAACCAGTGGACAGCCATTGACGGGCATTGTTTGACCTGCAATCGCTTTAGCCGCTTCGGCGCAGCCGGGTAAACCGCATTGACCACACTGACCATTGGGTAATAGTTCTAGTATTTCGGCTTCGAGCGGATCACCGGCAACATACCAGAGCATGGCCGCTTTCCCCAGCAGATAGCCGATGACTCCAGCTAGGATAGGAAAACAAAGTAAGTTCAACATTGCGATTTTCTCCTTAGTAAACCTAATGAGCCATTCCGGCAAAGCCACTGAAGGCCATCGCAAGAATACCCGCTGTGATAAAGGCTATGGGAGTTCCGGAGAAAATAGTGGGAACCTCACTGAGAGCGAGTCTTCGACGTAGTCCTGCAAACATGACAATGACGACGGTAAAACCGAGGGCGCTCCCAAATCCGTAAACAACACTCTGGATGAAATTTAATTTTTCCTGAACGATTAATAATGCAACCCCTAATACCGCACAGTTAGTTGTAATTAAAGGAAGGAAAATCCCGAGGACCCGATGAAGGGTCGGGCTTTGTTTGGCAATATAAAGTTCGGTTAACTGAACCATCGCCGCAATAACCATAATCATGGTCAGGAGCCGAAGGTAACCTAACCCCAGAGGTTCCAATACACCATATTCTAAGATCCACGTTGCAATGGAACTCATGGTGAGAACAAATGTGGTCGCCAGCCCCATTCCCAAGGCTGATTCAATGTCACGACTAACGCCCATAAAAGGACATAGCCCCAAAAAGCGTGCTAAAACCACGTTATTGACGAAGACATTGGCGACAAAAAGAAGCAATAACGTCTGCATCGTTTCCCTTTATTGTTGATGACTGTACGGACGTTGTTGCGAAACTTATGCCAAAGAAGAGTTGCACATCGAATGTGCGAATTTTTGAGAAAAAGCGACCTTTTTAGTGCAATACGAGCGGCGCTATCAAGCCGTTCTTGGGGATATTCCTCACAAATGCTGAGGTTTTAATTGAAGGTATATTTTATGCACAACTGAGTAAAAACCCAATTACGTGTCAGATGGCCTCTGACAAATTGTCGGTTTCCAGACAGTCCTGTGCAAGGAGAAATGAATGGCTGAAGCATTCCATCCATTACAAAATATATCAGAGTTACCGAGCCATTTTAGTGAGCTACTGCAAACTCTGCCAGCAGAGCTGTTTTTACAAGTTGTAGAGCAAGCTCCGGTGGCTATTTCTATTACCGATTTAAAGGCTAATATCTGTTATGCCAATCAACGCTTTTCAGCGCTGACGGGTTATTCTCTGGATGAATTAAAAGGGCAAAATCAGCGGATGTTGTCCTCTCACCAGACCCCTAAATCATGTTACGAGACATTGTGGCAGACGATTATATCGGGCCAATCTTGGCGAGGGCGACTGGTTAATCAAACCCGTCAGGGGCAGGAATATTTAGCTGAGGTGACGATTGCGCCAGTTTTTTCCAAAGATGGTGAAATGAGCCATTTTATTGGGATCCAACGGGATATTAGTGAACCGTATCGCTTAACCCAGGAATTAACCAATCAAAAAGCGCATTTCGAAGCCGTGTTAAACGCCAGTGATCATGTCACAGTCGTGTTTGATGAACAATATAATGTCATTTTAGATAACCTGGCCTATAAAACGTTATATACCGATTTAAGAGGGCCCGAACCTCTGGAATTTTTTAGGCATCAACTGCAGGCCCAGCATCAATTAGAACTGGCGACGTTATTAACCAATGGTGAATCGGTTGAGATTGAATATTGGATCCGCGGTGAAAAACGTTGGCTTTCGTTAAGTTGCCAACCTCTGATTCATGTCAACGAAACCGTGAGTCACTATTTCAGCGAAAGTAATGAGGGATTATTCATTTTAATTGGTCAGGATTGTACGGCTGAGCGGCAGTTATTAGTACAGCATCATCTTGAGTCACTACAGGGGCAATTGGCGGATAGCAAAATGTTGGCGGCTATCCGAGAAACGCTGCAAACGGCTATTTATCAGGTGAGTCAACCGATCAATCTTCTTTATGCGGCTGCGCGTTTAGAATCGCCATTAACCGGTCCATCGCAAGCTTTAAATGAAGTACTGACTAGTGCGGAGCAGGCATTACAGGCTTTGAAGGCGAATACCCCGCAGCTCAAACCTGAAACCGGACAATCGATTGCCATTGAGACCTTAACTGAAGATTTTATTTTACTGGCGACCAGCCGGGCTAAACGACTCTTAGTTCATTTAGTGATCGATGAATCAGTGTCCGGGAAATTATATGGACAGCGAATCCGTTTACTGAGTGCTCTTGATCTGGTGCTTGAACACGCATTGATCGCTGCTATCAATGGAGGACGAGGGGATGATGAGCATTATCCTCAAGTTCAGATCCGTTTTGATAAAGGCGAATTGAATACCTGGCGTGTTTATATTCAGGATAACGGGCCTATTTTAGAGCAATCTGCGAGTCATCGAATTATGCAACCTTTTTATAATCGTGAATCTTTGCGAGATGAGTTTGGTCTTGGTCTTTGTTTAGCGCGGGATATTTTATTAGATCATCAAGGGGCTATGGATATCGAACCCATTCAGGGAGGAGGCAGTTGTGTCATCCTTAGTATTCCAATGGACAAAAAGGAGGGGAACTATGCCGATTGATACAGAGAATGAAGCATTCACCTCTAAACAGCAGCTGGCTGCTTTGCACCGACTGAGCTTAGTGATGAGCCGAACGCTGGATCTAGAAGAAGCTTTGTCTCAAATGTTAGCTTGTCTACAAGAACAAACTTCGATGCAATTGGGGATGGTGGCGCTTTATGATCCTCAGCAGCAAGCCTTAATGTTACAGCAGGTACATGGTGTCTCAGCTGAGATTAATAAAGATGTGTCGCAAATTCGCTATCGATTGGGTGAAGGTATTTTAGGGCAGGTGATGCGACAGGGTGAATCAGCCGTGATCGTGAAGTTGGAAAATGAACCGCGATTTTTGGATCGCCTTAATATTTATGATTACGAACTGCCTTTTATTTGCGTTCCTATATTAGGGCCAAATGCCAAACCTTTTGGGGTGTTAGCGGCTCAGCCGATGCAATCGCATCCGGAACAACTGGCTGAACGGACTCGTTTTCTGGAAGTGGTTGCTAATTTAGTCGGGCAAACCGTGCGCTTGATTGGTAAAGCGCAAAGTCATTCGGAAGATATTCGGGAAGAGCGTGATCAACTTCGGCGAAAAGTTCGTCATCAATATGGTTTTGCCAATATGGTAGGGAAAACCCCAGTGATGCGGCAGGTTTTTTCAACAGTCAGGCAGGTAGCCAAATGGGACACGACGGTTTTGATTCGTGGGGAAAGTGGAACCGGGAAAGAGTTGATTGCCAATGCGATTCATTATAATTCACCGCGTTCAAATCAGAGCTTTGTGCGTTTGAATTGTGCGGCTTTACCGGAAAATCTGTTAGAAAGTGAATTGTTCGGTCATGAAAAAGGCGCATTTACTGGTGCGGTCAGACAGCGCAAAGGTCGTTTTGAGCAAGCCGATGGGGGCACTATTTTTCTGGATGAGATTGGAGAAATCAGCCCCTTGTTTCAGGCAAAATTATTACGTGTTTTGCAGGAAGGTGAGTTTGAACGGGTGGGGGGCAATGAAACTCTGCATGTGGATGTTCGGATTGTAACGGCAACGAATAAAAACTTGGAAGAACAGGTTTTAGATGGAGAGTTCCGTGAAGATTTATATTATCGATTGAATGTGATGCCTATTGAAGTGCCGCCTTTAAGGGAACGAGTTGAAGATATTGATGCTCTGGCTAGTTTTCTGTTAGAAAAAATTGGTGAAAAACAGCATCGAAAATTACGGATTAGTGAAGGGGCAATACGGTTGTTGATGGCGCATAGTTGGCCCGGAAACGTTCGTGAGCTTGAAAACTGTCTGGAACGAGCCGCAGTATTGAGTGAATCGGGGTTGATTGATCGAGATATGGTGATTCTTGAAAAATCACCATTGGAACGAAAAGTCTCAATCCCTGTGGGAGCGCCTCAGGGAATGGCTCCTCGACAGAATGCCGCCGTGTCACTGCAGGATGATAATCTGGATGAACGCCAGCGTGTGATTGCTGCATTGGAGGCGAGTGGTTGGGTGCAGGCTAAAGCTGCGCGTATTCTTGGGATGACTCCCCGGCAAATTGCATATCGGATCCAGGTGATGAATATTAAAATGCGCCATATATAAAGATGTTGGATCTGTGACAATATTGTCGCAACGTTCGACAAAACCGAACCTCTGTTGACCCTACCATAAAAAAATATATAAAAATCAATGATATAAAAATAAAAATAAACGGTCTACTCCTTGCAATAGTTCCATAAACAAAGGGCCCATGATAGGGCTGCTATCTCGAAGGAGTTTTTATGGAGTCTTGTCATCAATCTTGCCAATCTGGACAATCGACATCGACATTTCCCCGTTCAGTGATGGAACAAGTTGCAAATCATCCTTGTTATTCCACAACCGGGAGCCATCGGTTTGCACGGATGCATTTAGCCGTTGCTCCGGCCTGTAATATTCAGTGCAATTATTGTAATCGTAAATTTGATTGCTCTAATGAATCTCGACCCGGTGTTGTTTCTGAATTATTAAGTCCGACTCAGGCACTGCGCAAAGCTAAATATGTTGCGAGTAAAATACCGCAGTTATCGGTGATTGGGATTGCGGGTCCTGGCGATCCTTTAGCAAATCCGCATAAAACATTTCGAACATTGGAGTTGTTACGTCAGGAAATGCCGGATATTCGCTTGTGCTTATCGACTAATGGTTTGGCTTTACCTGATTTGATCCCGCGGATTATAGATGTCGGCGTTGAACATGTTACGATCACCATTAATACCTTAGATGCTTACTTGGCTGCTGATATCTATGAATGGGTGATTTTTAATGGCCGAAAATATCGGGGAGTCGAAGCTGGTCAGTTATTAATTGATCGACAGATGGAAGGGTTAAGAAAACTGCTCGAACATAAAGTTTTAGTCAAAGTGAATTCAGTGTTGATCCCCCGAATAAACCGAGATCATTTACCGGTATTAAGTCAGGAACTATTCCGTAATCAAGTCTTTTTACATAATGTGATGCCGCTGATTGCTAAGCCTGAGCATGGAACCGTATTTGGGTTAAATCAGGAAGCTGAGCCTACGGCTGAACAGTTGGAAGATGTTCGGCAGAAGTGTGGTCATAATGTGGCGCAGATGCGTCATTGTCAGCAGTGTCGTGCCGATGCGATTGGTATGCTGGGAGAAGATCGGAGCCAACAATTTAATTTAAATCAGTTACCTGAAGAAGAAACTGATTATCTGCCCGTGATGCAAAAAAGAGCTCAAATTCAGGCTGATTTAGTCAGTGCAGGGGCTGCCAGTGAAGATAATGCTTATTTAGTCGCCGTAGCCAGTGATAACGGTGAGCAGATTAATCAGCATTTTGGCCATGCTAAAAGTTTTATGATCTATTCCGTCGGGGATGAAGGGGTCCATTTTGTTCAGCGCCGACAGGTTCCTCAGTATTGCGATGGGAGTGAACATTGTGATGATGATGAATCGAAGATGGATACGTTTACTTTGTTAGCTGATATCGATGCCGTTTTTTGTTGTCGTATTGGCTTAAGTCCTTGGGAAAAACTGGAACAACAAAAGTGTGAACCTGTCATTGACTATGCGTGGCAGTCTATTTATGAATCTCTGAAAGCTTGGTGGGAGATGAAACCTCATGAAACACTTGACCAATGCCAGGCCGGCTAATGAGTTGCCTGGTAATAAATACGATATTGTCCAACATTGGTGTCTTGAATTATTGGAAGGACAGTTTCAGGGAAGAGGGATCCTTGGTTGCTTTTTGCAATTGGAACCTGACGATTATCGTTGTTTGACCGAAAGCTTGTCCAATATTCATCCGGTGCTGGATCCGGAACAGGAACAATTAAAAGCACAGTTATTAGAGATACAGCGGCAACGCCGACTTGAGGAATTCAATGATCTCTATCACTGGTTAAAAAGTTATCAGGTTTCAAGCCGCTGGGATATGGCGCGAATTATTGCAATGGGAAGTCTTGGTTTTCATCATCTGTGGCAAGATTTAGGATTGGCTGAACGTCCTTTACTGACCCAATTAATGCGAGATTGTTTTCCTGAACTGCAACGGATCAATCAACCGCCGATGCGTTGGAAAAAGTTTTTTTATCGGCAGATGTGTTTGCAACACGGAGTCTTAGTGTGTCGTTCACCTTCATGTGATGAATGTTCTTCCCGCTCTGAATGTTTTGAATAAATGATATTAATCGATTATGTTTGGTTCACCCCGGTCAGTTTTTCGATCGGGGTTTTTTTTAACATGATTTGAGCCTCAGGTGCTGATATAGCCGTGTGGTTCTTCTCATCTAGATTGATCCTCACGATTTTTAACTTTGCACCATTTAGTGCTGCAAGGCCCATGTCTATGAATGCGTTTGTCATATCAGGGATATGTTCATATAGGTCAACGTTTGATGTGGGAGTCGATGTTCTATGGGTTGGAAGATGAGTCAGGGCATTTTTTAACTTATATACCACTGAGTGTATTGAATGAAAATTGATGGAGTCAGTCATCACCGCCCCATGAATACCCTACAAGTTTTTAAGCCTTGTATTAAATTGTATAGCCTCGGGCTTGTTGAACTTTCGTAATTAGTTTCGCAGCCATATGAGTCTCATTTAGGCAAGGCAGATATTGCACTGTGTCGTTATTCTCCATAAATGATATTTAACGTGTTGTAAATCAGACACAGACATTACCCTTCGGGTTCATCCTCAGAAATTTTTCGTTTTTTTTATTTTGGCGTTCGGGTCTGAATCTTGTCACATCAACCTTCAATGGATTGTAAGTTCTGTGACAATCAGACTTTTTTTGTTTGAGTTAGTACCAAGAATAAAACCAAAAATACCTAAAAAATTATTTAAAATCAACATGTTATTTATAATCGCACGGCGTGGTACAAACTGTGCACATTTAATGACGTATTCAATCAATGTTGGTAATCAAAGGAGATGCAACATGGCTATACGTCAATGTGCAATTTACGGTAAAGGCGGGATTGGGAAGTCGACTACAACGCAAAATTTGGTTGCAGCCTTAGCTGAAGCCGGTAAAAAAATTATGATTGTTGGTTGTGATCCAAAAGCGGATTCAACTCGTTTGATGTTACATGCGAAAGCCCAAAATACCATTATGGAAATGGCTGCTGAAGCGGGTTCAGTTGAAGATCTTGAATTAGAAGATGTGCTGAAAGTCGGTTACGGCGGCGTGAAATGTGTTGAATCAGGTGGCCCAGAGCCAGGTGTTGGTTGTGCCGGTCGTGGGGTTATCACTGCGATTAACTTCCTGGAAGAAGAAGGGGCTTACGACGACGATCTCGACTTTGTTTTTTATGACGTACTTGGGGACGTGGTTTGTGGTGGTTTCGCCATGCCAATTCGTGAAAACAAAGCTCAAGAAATTTACATTGTTTGTTCCGGTGAAATGATGGCGATGTATGCCGCCAACAACATTTCGAAAGGGATTTGTAAATACGCTAAATCAGGTAGCGTGCGCCTAGCTGGATTGATTTGTAACTCGCGTAATACAGATCGTGAAGATGAACTCATCATGGCATTGGCTGAAAAATTAGGGACTCAGATGATTCACTTTGTTCCTCGTGACAACGTCGTTCAACGTGCTGAAATTCGTCGTATGACCGTCATCGAATATGACCCAACCGCTAAACAAGCTGATGAATATCGTACTTTGGCTAAAAAAGTGATTGAAAACAAAAAGTTTGCTGTTCCAACACCAATCACTATGGATGAACTCGAAGAATTGCTTATGGAATTCGGCATTCTTAAAGAAGAAGACGAAAGCATCATCGGTAAAGCTGCGACTACTGCTTAATTGCCTTTAAAGTCGTAATTTTTAGAAGGAATGCCATTATGACAGACAGAACAAAAGAGCAAAATGAGGCTTTGATCGAAGAAGTCTTAGAGGTTTATCCTGAAAAAGCTCGAAAAAATCGTGCTAAACATTTAACAACTAATGATCCGAGCAGTGACGGTAAATGTGTCGTTTCTAACCGTAAATCTGTCCCTGGTGCAATGACCATTCGTGGTTGTGCCTATGCCGGTTCAAAAGGGGTGGTGTTTGGTCCGTTTAAAGACATTATCCATATTTCGCACGGGCCTATTGGGTGCGGTATGTACTCCAGTGGGGGGCGCCGTAACTATTTTACCGGTGTTTCAGGGGTTGATAGTTTTTCAATGATTAACTTCACGTCTGATTTCCAGGAACGCGATATTGTTTTCGGTGGTGATAAAAAATTAGCCGAAATCCTGCAGGAAGTTGACACTCTGTTCCCACTTAATAAAGGAACAACAGTTCAATCTGAATGTCCGGTTGGGTTGATTGGTGATGATATTGAAGCTGTTGCCAAAGAAAACAAAAAACGAAATGGTAAAACGTGTATTCCCGTTCGTTGTGAAGGTTTCCGTGGTGTATCGCAGTCATTAGGTCACCATATTGCTAACGATGCGATGCGAGACTGGGTTTTAGGTAATCGTGATGGTGATGATTCATTTGAATCGACTGACTACGATGTCGCCATTATCGGAGACTATAACATTGGGGGTGATGCTTGGAGTTCTCGTATCTTATTAGAAGAAATGGGATTACGAGTGATTGCTCAATGGTCTGGTGATGGTTCTTTGGCTGAAGTTGAAAATACACCCAAAGCGAAGTTGAACCTGATCCATTGCTACCGTTCCATGAACTACATCGCGCGGCATATGGAAGAAAAATATGGCATTCCCTGGATGGAATACAACCTATTCGGTCCAACTAAAATTGCAGAATCGTTGCGCGCCATAGCTGAGCATTTTGATGACACCATCAAAGCTAATGCTGAAAAAGTTATTGAAAGTTATAAAGCTCAGTATCAAGCCGTCATCGATAAATACCGTCCGCGTCTGGAAGGTAAAAAAGTGATGCTGTACGTCGGTGGTTTGCGTTCTCGGCACGTGATTGGTGCTTATGAAGATCTGGGGATGGAAATCGTCGGGGCAGGGTATGAATTTGCGCATGCGGATGACTATGACCGTACTGTCGGCAGTTTGAAAGAAGCAACACTGCTTTATGACGATATTACTGGTTACGAGTTTGAACAGTTCGTTAAAACCGTTCGTCCAGACCTGATCGGTTCCGGTATTAAAGAAAAATATATCTTCCAGAAAATGGGGATCCCATTCCGTCAGATGCATAGTTGGGATTATTCAGGCCCATATCATGGCTACGATGGCTTTGCTATCTTCGCTCGGGATATGGACATGACGCTTAACAATCCTTGTTGGAAGTTAACTACACCGCCTTGGCTTGCTAAAACCGAAGAAAGCGAATCAATGCCAGAGGAAAAAGTCGCTTAAGGCGATAGTTATTGAAGGAGATCATCATGGCGCAGTCAATCGATACAATTAAATCCGGCTATCCGCTGTTTGAACAGCCGGAATATCAGGATGTGTTCGCGCGGAAAAAATCACAGTTTGAAGAACCCGCCAGTCCTGAAAAAATTAAAGAGGTCTTTGAGTGGACCACGACCAAAGAATATGAAGATTTAAACTTTGAGCGTAAATCATTAACGATAAACCCGGCCAAAATGTGTCAGCCGTTGGGCGCGGTACTTTGTTCGCTAGGGTTTAAAAATACACTGCCTTATGTACATGGTAGTCAGGGATGTGTGGCGTATTTCCGTACTTACTTCAACCGTCATTTTAAAGAGCCTGTGGCGTGTGTTTCAGACTCAATGACCGAAGATGCGGCAGTGTTCGGTGGCCATAAAAATATGAATGAAGGCCTGGAAAATGCCTATGCATTGTATAAACCTGACATCATTGCGGTATCGACAACGTGTATGGCTGAAGTCATTGGTGATGACCTGAATGCATATACCCAAAATGCGAAAAAAGATGGGTGTGTACCTGAAGATTTACCATTACCTTTTGCACATACCCCAAGTTTTGTTGGGAGTCATATCACCGGTTGGGATGGCATGTTTGAAGGGTTCTGCCGGTACTTTACAGCTCTCAACATGGATGATAAAGCAGTCGGTAGCAATGGAAAAATTAACCTTGTGACCGGATTCGATACCTATCTGGGAAACTATCGTGTGTTGAAACGCATGATGCAGGAAATGGATGTCGATTATTCTTTGCTCAGTGACCCATCTGAAGTGTTGGATACACCCGCCGATGGCGAATATCGCATGTATTCAGGGGGAACAACCCAAGAAGAGATCAAAGACGCTCCGAATGCGATTGATACCTTGTTACTGCAACCGCAGCAACTCGTTAAAACGAAAAAATTCGTTCAGGGGACTTGGAATCAGCCTGCCACATCAGTGCGAATTCCGATTGGATTGAGTGCGACCGATGAATTGTTGATGACCATCAGCCAATTGACCGGGAAACCCATCAGTGAATCATTAACCAAAGAACGGGGCCGTTTAGTCGATATGATGACGGATTCTCATACCTGGTTACATGGGAAAAAATTTGGTTTATATGGTGACCCTGATTTTGTTATGGGATTGGCACAGTTCTTGATGGAACTCGGTGCGGAACCAACCGTTATCCTTTGTCATAATGCCAACAAACGTTGGAAAAAAGAGATGGATAAAATTTTACAAAGTTCTCCATACGGTCAGGGAAGTGAAGTGTTTGTGGGTAAAGATCTATGGCATTTCCGTTCATTGATGTTTACACGTAAGCCTGATTTTATGATTGGTAATTCATACGGTAAATTTATCCAACGCGATACTTTAGCGAAAGGTAAAGAGTTTGAAGTTCCATTAATTCGTATTGGCTTCCCACTGTTTGATCGTCACCATCTACACCGCCAGACCACTTGGGGTTATGAAGGTGCCATGCAGATCCTGACCACGTTGGTGAATTCGGTTCTTGATAAATTAGATCAGGATACGATGGAACTGGGTAAAACTGATTACTCGTTTGATTTGGTCCGATAGATTTAATTCGACAATTCAACAAATTTGACTGGGTGTTTCACCCGGTCTTTGTTTTCCCTGGAAATTAAATTAGGAGTTAAAATGCCAAACGTTATATTTAGACAGCAAACGGATGGGCTATATGCCTATATCGCGAAACGTGATTTAGAGGCTAAAGTCGTTAACATTGAATTTGACTCTCCTGATCATTGGGGTGGAAAAATTGAATTAGCGAATGGACAAAGCTGGTTTTTAACACCACAACCCCGAATGCCTTCGTTTCCAATAACGCTTCGTTTATCTCGGGCTGCTGAATAAGGAGGCAAGGATGCAACCTACCATTGATATGAATTGGTTGTGTCGTCGCTATCAATTAGTTAAGCAATTAGGAATATCCCTAGCGACACTACCTTTAACAACACCTACGCAAGACCAGTTACAGCAACTTGCTGATGAAACAGGTGTTTCTTTTCAAGATTTTCAATCCATTTTAACCGAACCTCTTCCGGAGCAGTGGCAGCTTTTTGAGCAACATCCTCCGCTTGCTGCCAAATCGCTTCGCTGTGCGCTGGCCAGTTCAGACGGCATTAACATTGATGGTCATTTTAGTCGTTGTCCCGTGATGCATTTGTATGACGTGTCTGCTGATTCTGTGCAATTAGTGGCCTTAAGAGAAATGCCGGCTGTTCCGGGCAGTGATGGACATCAGCAACGGGTGGATAGCTTAAATGATTGCCAGTTGTTATTTATTGCCGCGATTGGTGGTCCAGCGGCGGCTCGAGTCATTCGTGCGGATATATATCCCATGAAAGTCCGTCAGCCGGCGATGATAGAGCCAACTTTAATTGATCTTCAGCAGCGATTAGCCAGTGGAAAATTACCTCCTTGGTTGAAAAAGTTGATTGGAGAAGATTGGGACGCCTGGAGTTGGCAGGAAAGTTAGCAACATTTTGTCGCATTGTTTGAAAGGCGACAGTGTACATTCCTGTATTTATGGGCATTCGCAGTGAGATCGATCTATGCAAGTGCTATTAAGAGATGTAGCAGAGTAAGGAGACTAACTCGATGAAGCAAGCATTTGACAATCCGCTGAAAGATGAACCGTTGTGTGAACATAACCATGAAGGTAAATCGGGATGCCGTCCGGCGAAACCCGGGGCTACGGCTGGGGGGTGTGCTTTTGATGGCGCTCAGATCGCTTTATTACCGATTGCTGATGTTGCGCACTTAATTCACGGCCCAATCGGATGTGCCGGAAGTTCTTGGGATAACCGAGGAAGTTTTTCGAGTACTCCAGGATTATTTCGGTTAGGAATGACAACCGATTTGAGTGAACCGGACATTATTATGGGCCGGGGGGAAAGTAAAGTTGTTGCAGCGGTCGGGTACATTCAGGAGCATTACCACCCAGCGGCTGTTTTTGTTTACAACACCTGTGTTCCAGCCATGGAAGGGGATGATTTAAATGCCGCAGCCAGATTAGCACAGGAGCGCTATCAGGTTCCGGTGATTGTGGTCGATGCTGCCGGATTTTACGGCAGTAAAAATTTAGGGAACCGAATTGCAGGTGAAGTCATGGTCGATAAAGTGGTCGGCACTCGAGAACCTGCACCGGCACCAGAGATTGAAGGCCGTAAAGTTCATGACATCTGTTTGATCGGTGAATTTAATATTGCCGGAGAATTTTGGCCGATTCAGAAATTATTGGATGAATTGGGGATCCGGGTTTTGGCTTCGTTATCCGGTGATGCTCGTTTTGCCGAAATTCAAACCATGCATCGCAGTGAACTAAATATGGTCGTGTGTTCCCGATCATTAATGAATGTGGCTCGTAAATTAGAAGAACGTTATCAAACCCCTTGGTTTGAAGGGAGTTTTTATGGAGTTCGTGCCACGAGTGAATCGCTTCGCTATATTGCACAGCATCTGAATGATGGTGAATTGCAAGTGCGCTGTGAGTTACTGATTCAACGGGAAGAAGCACGCGTTGAAAAAGCATTGCAACAATATCGTGAACGACTGACGGGTAAACGGGTGTTGTTGTATACCGGGGGGGTTAAATCTTGGTCGGTCGTTTCGGCATTGCAAGATTTGGGGATGGAAGTCGTTGCGACTGGAACTCGCAAATCAACTGAAGCCGATAAAGCTAAAATCCGGGAGTTGATGGGAGAGGATGCGATGATGTTAGAAGATCCGAACCCACGGCATTTGCTGGATATTTGTTATCACTATCATGCCGATATGATGGTCGCTGGAGGCCGTAATCGGTATACCGCACTTAAAGCCCGCTTACCTTTTTTGGATATTAATCAGGAACGTGAGAATGCGTATGCCGGATATAACGGCATGCTGGAACTGGCCCGACAGATTTGTCAGTCGCTGGAAAGTCCTATTTGGCCATTAGTCCGAAATCGAGCCAGTTGGCAGACTGCTTCTGGGAGGATCGCGCATGGCTGAGATCATCAAGACTCGGAAACCGCTATCGATTTCCCCCCTTAAAACCGGACAGGTGATGGGGGCGTCATTAGCAGCCTTGGGGATCGCGGATAGCATTGCGTTAATGCATGCGGCTCAAGGGTGTAGCTCGTTTGCGAAAGCTTTTTTTGTCCGACATTTTCAGGAGCCTATCGCCATGCAGTCGACAGCGATGGATCCTATCTCAACGATTATGGGCGCGGACAATAATATTAAATTGGCGTTGGATTTATTAGCGAAAAAGAAATCAGCAAAGGCCATTATCGTCATGAGCAATGGGCTGAGTGAAGCTCAGGGAGCTGATTTATCTCGGGCTATTAAAGAGTTCCGACAGGAGTATCCGGAGCATGAACAATTGGCCATTGTCACCGTCAGTACCCCTGATTTTTACGGGTCATTGGAAAGTGGCTATGGTGCAACGGTTGAAGCGATTATTGATCAACTCGTTCCTTCGGATCAGTTACGTCATGTCAGGAAAAAACGGATTAATATTTTAGCCGGGCACAGCCTGACAGCCGGGGATATTGAAGCCGTAACCCGGTTGGTTGAAAGCTTTGGTTTGAATCCTATTTTTATTCCTGATTTAAGTGAATCTCTGGATGGTCATTTAGGGGATCAGGATTATACCTCGGTGTCTCAAGGTGGAACCCGATTAAGTGATTTGGCGAAGGTTCATGAAAGTATCGCCTCGTTGTCCATTGGTATTAGTGTGCACGCGGCGGCTAAAAAATTAGCCCAGAAAACCCAAGTGGCGACCTTCTATTTTGATCATTTAGGGGATTTTGAAAATTGCGACCGATTGGTTGAAGTGTTGATCGAATTAACAGGACGTCAGGTCCCGGAGTATATCAATCGGGAGCGGCGACAGGTTCAGGATGCGTTACTAGATTGTCATAATATTCTCCAGGGATTTCCAATTGCAATGGCGGCAGAACCTGAATCACTCGGGTATTGGCTGGCGATTGCTCGCATGACAGGGCTTGATGAACGTGTGGTGGTGGCCCCAGCGAATCATAGTTATCTGGTTCAGCTTCCGACTGAAAAAGTCATGATTGGGGATTTTTCTGATTTGGAAGTCGCATTGGCCGACGATCCGGTGAAATTGCTTATTTCTAATTCACATGGTCATCCTTCTGCTGAGCGGTTGGGGATCGCGCATGTTTTATGTGGATTCCCTATGTTTGATCACTATGGTGGTTTCAGACGTAACCGTCAGCTATATGGTGGAATTCGGGATACGCTTTTTGAACTGGCAAATTTAATTCATCATCAGCTACCTAAAGAAGCCGTTTATCACAGTACGCTGAAACAACATTGGCCGAAAGCTGTTTAACGGAGCATCAACATGGAAACAATACAGGTTTGTCGAGAACTCCAGGTCGCAGGTACCGAACGAGAATTGGTGCGGGTTGCCTTTGCCAGTAGTGATCAACATCAGGTCGATCAGCATTTTGCGAGCACCCGAAGATTTGCTATTTATGGTTTGGAACCTGATCACTTTCAACTGCTTAAGATAGTTGAATTGAGCGAACCACCGTTGGGCCATCACCAGCAAAATATTGAGACTCGTCTTGATTTATTAGGGGATTGTTTGGCGGTCTATACCGTAGCCGTGGGGGATGCGGTGGTCCGCCAGTTATGGGCGAGAGGGATTCGTCCGGTACGAGTACCCGAAGGGACTCAGATTGTCCGTTTATTAGATGAGCTGAATCAGGAATTAAGCCGGCAGAGTAGTGCGCTACGTCGGCAAATGAAACGAAATCATCGTAAAACGGGGCATTTGCCTCAGTAAGTTACTATCAAAATAAATTATGGAGCAAAGTATGGGTACTGCAACAACTGCAGATGGTCGGAGTTGGGAGCCACAATTTATACGTTCGCTGAATACTGCCGAATGTATTGGTTGTGGACGTTGCTATAAAGTATGTGGTCGTAATGTATTCGAATTAGTCGAATATGAAGGTGAAGATGACGACGAATGGGATGATGATTCAGTCCGGATGGTGATGGAACTGGCTGATGCTGGGGATTGTGTCGGTTGTGGTGCCTGTGAACGAGTCTGTCCGAAGGCGTGTCATCAACATTAGTTGTTGAATTTTTCCCCATCATTAATCTAGAAAAGAGGTGTTACTGTGAGGGTAACCCCTCTTTTTTTATGAAAGCGTACAATCATGCATTGATGTTTGTCGCATCTGATACAAAGCTAACAACTTGTCTGATTCATTTCGGCTTTTAAACATGTAATCGATTGAAAATAAATGGATTTTATAATGGCTTGTGATTTGCATCACAACCTATAAAGAGTATTCCAGGGAGATTATATGATTCATCTAACCGAGTCGGCAGAACAGTTGTTACACCCTATCACCGCTCGCTTTCCTGATCATGGATTACGCCTGACCGGGCTTGGTAATGTTTGCCAAGGGATCCAAATTCAGGTGACTTGGCAGGCCCACAGTGAGCCTGATGATCGGGAAGAGATTATTAATCATATCCGAGTCTGGATTGCTTCTTCGTTAACTCGACAGCTGGTGTCGATGACGATTGGTGTTGAAGCGGGTTCAGGAGGTCCTGAACTGGTAGTAACGCCTCAGTATCCTGATTGTGCCTGTTCATCAAGTCAGGATTGTCATTGGCATGATCTAAATACCCCCGCCACACTAAGGAGCATGTGATGTGGAATTATTCCGAAAAAGTTAAGGATCATTTTTTTAATCCTCGTAATGCCAAAGTGGTTGAAGATGCCAATGCGGTGGGTGACGTTGGCTCGCTAAGTTGTGGTGATGCATTACGTTTAATGCTTAAAGTGAATCCGGAAACGGATGTGATTGAAGATGCTGGTTTTCAAACCTTTGGATGCGGGAGTGCCATTGCCTCATCTTCAGCATTAACGGAACTCATTATTGGTCAAACGTTGGATGAGGCTAAAAAATTAACCAATCAGGATATCGCCACCTATTTGGATGGACTGCCTCCTGAAAAAATGCATTGCTCGGTGATGGGTGAAGAAGCATTGCAGGTAGCGATTGCGCATTATCGTGGCGAAACAATTGAAGAAGATGATGAAGACGAAGGTGCTTTGATCTGTCGTTGTTTCGCGGTGGATGAAGGCAAGATTATTAAAGCAGTTAAAACCAATCATCTGACCACATTAGAAGATGTGATCAATTATACCAAGGCGGGTGGTGCCTGTGCGAGTTGCCATGAAAAGATTGAAAATCTTCTCGCTAAAATCGCCAAGGAACAAATTGTTGAATTGGAACCTGACAGTGAATCAGCTAAAGCTTTGGGGCCAAAACCGGAACCGGAAGTTATTTCAGAAACCCGTGAAGCGGCGCAGATTATCCCCACTCAGGAAGTGGTTGCAAATGAAGTGCTAAGTGATCAAGAAAATCTGGTGGCGATAGGTAAAGTGATTGAAGCGCTGAGACCTAATCTTCAGCTGGATGGCGGTGATATTGAACTGGTTGGGGTTCGTGGTAATGAAGTCGCTGTCATTTTATCAGGCAATTGCCAGGGGTGTATGATGACCGAAATGACGCTGGGGTGGTTGAGTCAGCAACTACTTGAAAAATTGGGTCATTATTATCGTTTAGTCACTGTTCAACCTAAAGAAGAAGTCAGCGCATAAGGAGAGCATCATGCAGGGGATCTATTTAGATAACAATGCAACCACACGGGTCGATCCTGTGGTGTTAGACACTATGTTGCCTTATTTTTCTGATTTATATGGCAACCCATCGTCCATTCACAGTTTTGGGTTTGAAGTCGGTAAAGCGATGGTCAATGCCCGGCGTCAAGTGCAGTCGTTGCTGGGTGCTGAATATGATAGTGAAATTATTTTTACCTCGTGCGGGAGTGAATCTGATAACACCGCGATTCGCTCCGCTCTCGAAGCGATGCCTGATCGGCGTGAAATTATCACCAGTTGTGTTGAGCATCCGGCGATTTTGGAACTGTGTGATTACTTAGAAAGCCAACAGGGGTATACCGTTCATCGGTTGAATGTTGATGAGAAAGGTCGTATCGATTTAGACCAATATCAGCAATTGTTGAGTGACCGTGTCGCAATCGTTTCGATCATGTGGGCCAATAATGAAACAGGCACTATTTTCCCCATTGAACAGATGGCGTCAATGGCGAAACCATTTGGATGTGTCTTTCATACCGATGCCGTGCAGGCTGTTGGAAAAGTGCCGATTAAATTAGCCGGCAGTGATATTGATATGCTTTCGATGTCCGGGCATAAAATTCATGCGCCGAAAGGCATTGGCGTGCTCTATGTTCGCCGTGGTGCTCGGTATCGCCCTTGGCTACGAGGCGGCCATCAGGAACGAGGGCGTCGGGCCGGCACAGAAAATACCACAAGTATCATCGGATTAGGTAAAGCCGCAGAGCTTGCTGAGCTTCATGTCGACACGATGAATACTAAAATTAAGGCATTGCGTGATAAATTGCAGGCTGGCATTTTGGATCAGATTAGCCACTGTTTTGTCACGGGTGATCCAGAACACCGGACGGCGAATACGCTGAATATCGCTTTTGAATATATCGAAGGCGAAGCTATTTTATTGATGCTGAATCAGTTTGGCATTGCTGCTTCCAGTGGAAGTGCTTGTACTTCGGGCTCGCTTGAACCCTCGCATGTGATGCGGGCGATGAAAATTCCGCAAACAGCTGCACATGGTAGCATTCGTTTCTCATTATCTCGATACACCCGAGAAAAGGACATCGATAAAGTTTTAGAGGTGATCCCCGGGATTATTGAACGACTCCGTTCTATTTCACCTTATTGGCAACAACTACAAAAAGGTCATGTTGAAGGGTTTACTCCGGCATTTGGATAAGGAGAACAGTTCATGTATGAATCTTTGGTCATTAACGATACCACGTTACGTGATGGTGAGCAGGCTCCCGGGGTGGCATTCTCCCCGGAGGAAAAAGTCATAATTGCTAAAAAGCTGGTTGAAGTGGGGGTGAATCAGCTGGAAGTCGGTATCGCAGCGATGGGAAGTGAAGAGCAAAGTGATATTTTGCGACTTCGAGAAGCTCTCCCTGATGTCAGTATGATGGTGTGGTGCCGAGCCCGGGAAGAAGATATTACCATAGCCGCATCATTAGGTGTGGATTGGGTGGATATTTCCGTACCGGGGTCAGCTCTGCAGCGGCAGCATAAATTGGGGTTAACTGAAGTTCAATTACATGCTTTATTGGCGACTCAAATCACTTATGCTAAATCATTGGGATTAAAGGTTTGTGTTGGGCTTGAAGATGCCTCCCGAGCCAAGCGTAAAGATTTAGCCGCATTAGTGAAGGTAGCACAGGTGAATGCAGCGGATCGAGTGCGTTTTGCCGATACTTTAGGGATCTTGGATCCATTTTCAACTCAGCGGTGGATCCGTTTTCTACGTTCGGTATGCTCCCTTCCTATTGAAATGCATGCACATAATGATTTAGGTATGGCAACTGCCAATACACTGGCGGCCGTGAAGGCCGGAGCCAAAAGTATTAATACGACCGTTTTGGGTTTAGGTGAGCGTGCAGGAAATGCCCCACTTGAAGAAATGGCTATTGCATTACATCAGTGTTGCCATTGGGACTATAACATTCAGTGGGATCATCTACCGACGCTGTGTGAATTTGTCAGTCAGGCTGCAAATCGCCCTATTGCGGCAGGGAAGGCATTGGTTGGGGATGCGGTATTTACCCATGAATCGGGTATTCATGTCGCCGGACTACTGAAAGATCCCCGAAATTATCAAGGGGTTGATCCAGCGTTATTAGGCCGAACCCATCATTTAGTGATTGGTAAACATTCAGGACGACATGCATTGGAATGGGCCTATCAGCAATTAGGGTTAAAGCTTACTGATCGAGAAATCAATCTTTTGTTATCCCGGGTACGCCAGTATGCACAGATCCATAAAGAAACATTGGATCAACATTGTTTATTAAATCTTTATTGGGGATTGTCCCATCATTCTGGAGCCTTAGATGCAGTGGTTTAAAGAGATTCCTGGCGTCGTTGATCTGATGACGATTTATGATTTTTTTACTTTTTTTAAAATTCCATTTGATGTGGATAAAGTGACCGCTCGGCACCTGCACATTTTAAAAGCTTTTCAGTTAAAGATTGCAGCGGTTACTGAGCCGGTACCGACAGAGGCTGCGTTTGATCTAGCGGCGGAGTTATTGACTCAGGCCTATCAGGAACAAATTGGGGAGAGTATTAGTCATTCATCTCCTTTGGCCGTTTATCAGCGAATGCGGCCGAGTCGGGTTGCTTTCAATGATTTGTTTAAGGATATCGAATGAATGAACGGTTTCAAATTGGTGATCAGGTTCGGGCTGCGAATCGCGTGTATAACGATGGTAGTTTTTTAGGGCTTGACCGTGGTGATTTATTGGTCAGCCCGGGGGCCATCGGAGAGGTTCGCGGGCGCGGACTATTTCTTCAAGATCAGCTTATTTATTCAGTGTTTTTCCCGGAATATGGATATGAAGTCGGCCTTCGTGAAGCTGAGCTGTTAGGGATTGATGAGATCTGGAACGAAAGTCGTTTTGCTTTTCGCCAGAAAGTCATCACGACGAAAAGCCTGAGTGTTCATGGCGAGGTTCGGGTTAAAGCGGGAAGTGTCGGGCAGATTTTACGGGTATTAAGGGATGAAATTCCCATCCGTTACCATGTGAATTTTGGGGATGATAAGCTTTATTTGATTGCTGAAGCGACTCTGGAGGAGTGCGATGATTAAACAGGAATTACGCTATCCACTTTTACGGTTTTCTCTGACCAATTATGGTTGTGCTCCTGAGTTTTTGAGTGCACAGCAGCTTGATTCGCTGTTAATCCAAGTTAGTAAGGCTCAGCAAATTGAAATTCAGGTCGCACATCAGTCGAAAGTTGCGGTTAGTGCGGCACAGATTAAACAGGCCCGGGAAGAGTTAACGAGCCAGTTTAATGAGCCAGCAGCGTTTGAACAGGCACTATGTTGGTTAGAGCTAAGCGATGAATTGCTAAAATCAGGCTTAATTCAGGCGTTACAAGCTGAATCAGCACTCAATCAAGTGCGACGAAGTGTTGAAGCTCCCTCATCTGCACAATTAAGACATTATTACGATATACATCCGGAAAAATTTTATCGGCCAGCACAGGTTCGGGTTCGGCATATATTAAGAACATTAAATGACGAATATGAAGAAAACCGGCGTGAAATGTTGGTGCCTTGGATGCAGGAAAAATATCAAGCCTTGCAAAAACAACCTGAACGATTTATTGAAATGGCAGAGCAATATTCGGAGTGTCCGTCAGCGATGCAGGGGGGATTGATCGGCGCTGTGTCACAGGGGCAGCTTTATCCTGAACTAGATGCGGTGGCTTTTGCGATGCGTGATGGTGAAATCAGCGAGCCTATTGAGTCCCCGATGGGATTTCATATTCTATTGTGTGAAGCGCATATTGCCCCATCTGAGCGCAGCTTTGACGATGTGAAAGAAGCATTGGCTCAGCAGTTGTATCAGAAATTGCAAAAGCAGGCCGAACGACGCTGGGTTGCATCGATTATGGCAAATCAGCCCATTTTAGAATCGTAAATTGTACTTATCTGTACCAAATCCGATAGTGACGATTATGAAAGATGGGTTAATCGTATAATTTCTACCCAATCTATCGTCACTCGTTTTTGGACAAAAGCGTGTTTCGAAATGCGATCTCGTCACATGAAGTAAGGATAAAACATGGTAGTAAACCATAGATAGTATAATATATTTATATCAATAACTTATTTAGGAACCTCATATGGCAAAGCAGTTTATGTTAATGGAACCCAAAAATGAGAATTTTTTTGAGTTAATTGGTGGCTCAAATAAATACTTAGTTCCCAGATTTCAACGTGATTACGCTTGGGATATTGAACAGTGGGAAGACCTTTGGAATGACATAAATGCCATAGATGAAGAAGGTTTCCATTACATGGGCTACATAGTTTTACAACAAACTGAACAGTATCAGTATGGAGTAATTGATGGTCAACAAAGGCTAGTGACACTTTCACTAATTGTTCTGGCAGCAATGAAGGCTCTTTCAGATATGATTGAAAGAGGTGAAGATGAGGAAGATAACAAAGAAAGACTTGATGAACTTACCAAGAATTTTGTTGGTAATAAAAACCTAGTTTCATTGAAAGTGGTCAGCAAACTAGAACTGAATCGCAATAACAATAGATATTTCCAGCAAATATGCTCGACACTTGAAGCACCAAATCATCGAGGGATCACTTCTACTAATAAGCTAATTAGAAAGTGTTTTGACTTCTTTAGCGCAAAAGAGTTTGGTGCTACTGGGGCAGAGATTGCACAGTTCATAATGAAGTTTTCTTCAGCAATGATCTTTACAAAGATTATTGTGCAAGATGATCTAAATGCGTACAAAGTTTTTGAAACTCTGAATGCGCGTGGAGTTCAGCTTTCAACCCCAGATCTATTAAAAAACTATTTGTTTTCAATCGTCACTAAAAACGATGATATTGATGATGAAGAGTTAGACAACTTAGATGAGAATTGGTCTGAGCTAATAGCTCAGTTAGGCGAAAGTAATGTGTCTGACTTTGTCCGATATCATTACAACTTACGTAGGAAAATGGTCACTAAAAAAGAGCTTTTTTCTTCTATGCGCAGAGTAGTTACTACTCCTCCAGAAGCCTATGCTTATCTTAAAGATCTAATAGAGTATGCCCCAATTTATGCGTCACTAATAAACCCTAGTGATTCGTGGTGGGCTGAGCAATCCCAAGAATACAGAGATTCCCTTAAATTCTTAGTTGGTATTAGGTTGTTCAATATTAAACAACCACTAGCAGTTCTACTCCCAGCATTTAAGTACTTCACGCCAGATGAGTTTGTAAAAACAGTCAAATATTTATATGTTCTGTCTATTCGATATAACGTAATTTGCCATTTGTCACCGAGTGAACAAGAGTCACTCTACAACCAAATAGCAATGAAGGTATCGGGGAAAGAATATAAAAGAGCAAGTCACATAAAGAATAGTGAAGAGTTTAAAAAACTGTACCCAAATGATGGTATGTTCTTTAATGCTTTTGAATTTCATCGAATGCCAAGTAGGCAAACCGCGAAAAAAATAAGGTTTCTACTTGCTGAGATTGAAAATTATCTTGGATTTAATTGTGACTTCAACAAAACAACTCTGGAACATATTTGTCCTTATAATCCCGAAAAGCAATGGGTTGATAGCTTTGGTGAAGGTATTACTGACGTTAAAGACCGTTTAGGAAATATGCTTCTACTTGATAAAGATAACTTAAAACGAGCAACTTTTGAACAAAAGAAAGATGCGTATCGTAAAGCTCCATACCTTTTAGCCAAAAAAGTCACTGAGTATGCTGAATGGAACTTAGATACTGTTAATGAGCAACAGAAATGGATAGCCGAGCAAGCTGTTCAGACATGGCGTGTTGACTAAGGATAAGAGATACATTCAAAAAATAAATAGAAATTCTATTGTTGTAAAGCATACCTGCCCCAAACACGTTTTGGGGCATAAGTGGGTTAGAGTATCCGTCAGACCTGATTAAATTTTAGATAGGGCTAAGCCCTATCTATCCTGATGAAGCCTTTTTATTGGACATGACTGACTTTTAGTTATTTTTTTGCCAGCGGAGAATAAACTCACGCATTCTCGAGAGGGCGACTTCAAGGGTATCTAGTGGTGCGGCATGGCAGATCCGAATACAGCCTTCACCGGCTTTCCCAAAGGCTTCTCCGGGAGCGGCACCCACTTTCACTTCATCAATCATCTGCCGTAAAAAAGGTTGGCTGTTGGCCGGGAGTCGCTCTAGATGCAAAAATGCATAAAAGGTCGCTGGGCGTTCAAATAATGTTAAACCGTCAATGTTCCCTAATATATGTTCGACCATTTGGCTACTTTGATGCAAGGCTTGTACGGATTCCCGGACATAGTTTTCCCCATTCTTGATGGCCGCGAGCCCTCCGGCCTGACTGAAACCACTGGCACAAGACATATTAAATTCTTGCAGTTTGCGAACGATCGGCTCTAATGGGCGGGGAACATTTAGCCAGCCTAAACGCCATCCTGTCATGGCCCATGCTTTGGAAAAACTGTTGCAGACAATGACTAGATCTTCTTCATTGATCAATTGACAAAAAGAAGGCGCGGCGCGCTGATCAAAGACATGCCTTGAGTAGACTTCATCACTAATAATCCAAATTTTATGCTCACGGCAAAAAGTCAGAATCTGTTCGAGTAATTCAAGGCTAGCTGTCCAACCGGTTGGGTTTGATGGGCTATTGATGATAAATGCTTTGGCGTCTTTTAACTCATCAAACAACCGATTGAGATCTAAGGTAAAGCGATTGCCATCGGTACTTAAGGCAACGGTTGTGACCTTGCAGCCCAATAGTGTTGGAATAGCGGTTAAAGTTGGGAAAATAGGTTCAATGGCGACGACTTTATCACCGGCACTTAAACATGTTTGGCAAGCCACCATCACGGCATTGGTTCCTGAAACGGTGACGGCAATATTATCGGCATGAATTGGAACTGAAAAAAGTTGGCTTTGATAATTGGCAATGGCCCGACGCAATTCCGGAATACCGGTGTTGGGGGTATATTTGGTTTCCGCTCGCAATAGACTATCGGCCGCTGCCTGACGAATAAACTCTGGAGTCGGTTGATTGGATTCACCAAACCAGAGAGGGATCACATCCGGTTGAGTCATGCCGTAATTAGCTACGGCCCGGATAGAGGATTCTTCTAATTGTTTCGCAATGGGATTGATTAAGGATAACATGCAACTGATCCTTGTTAGATTTAAATCGCTTTGTTTATAAACTATTTAGTCATCGTTTTAAGCAACGTGTCAAGACTATCTGCATGCTGTTTTCAGGGTGACTTGTTATTTCTTTATGAATCCCCATTTATAAAGAAAGTATATTAAATTCGTGGTGTTGTTTTGAACGAGGTTAATCAAGCAGCATGAGCAATAAAGACTACTATCAGATCCTTGGTGTATCAAAAGATGCGGATGAGCAGGCGATTAAACGAGCTTACCGTAAATTGGCTCGTAAATATCATCCGGATGTCAGTAAAGAAGCCAATGCTGAGCAGCGTTTTAAAGAAGTGGGGGAAGCTTATGAAGTGCTGAGTAACTCACAAAAACGTGCGGCCTATGACCAATATGGTAGCCAGTGGAAAGCGGCCTCTGGTGGTGGTGCTCATGGTGGTTGGCAAAATAGCAGCGGCTTTAATGGGAGTAATCCATTTGGTGGCCAAGGCGATTTTGGTGATTTCTTTGAGAACATCTTCGGACAACGCAGTGGAGGATTTTCTGGTTTTAATCAGCAAGGGGGCGCTTTTCGACAATCGGGTGAAGACGTCAACGCCAGGATCACTATTGATGTAGCCGATAGTTATTCAGGTGCCCAGCGACCTATTTCATTTAGATCGCCGAATGGTGAGTCACGATCTCTGAATGTCCGGATCCCAAAAGGGATTAAACCGGGGCAGAAAATACGTCTCTCCGGTCAGGGTGGGGCTGGCTCTAATGGCGGTGCTGCTGGCGATTTATATTTAGAAGTCCGCTTTGATCCGAATAGCCCCTATCAGATTGATGGCAGTGATGTTTCATATCAGCTTTCGGTGGCTCCTTGGGATGCGGCTCTGGGCGCAAAAGTATCGGTGCCGCTGCCAGATGGGAAGATGATCGATATGAAGATCCCGGCCAATTCATCCGGAGGTCGGAAACTGCGGCTTAAAGGGCGAGGATTACCGGGGAAAGTCCCAGGCGATTTGTATATTGAGTTACAAATTGAATTACCTAAAGCGGATAATGATCAGGCTCGTCAGGCTTATCAGGCGTTTAAAAACGCATTTCATCTGAAATAGGAACAACCCTATATCTCTGTTTCAGAGGTACATTTTTGGGGCTGGTTTATAGTTGTGGTAAACCAGCTTTATTTTATTGTCGTTTATCCCCTTCATTGTTGATGATTCTATATTCAATCATTATTCCTTAAATTTGAGACTGTGCCGTAAAACTGAACGATCACTCTCTTTTTCCTGTACAAAAAATAGAGAGCGTTGGGTTGCAATAAGGCAACAAATCATTTGTATTGTAAAAATGGTCTATTTACATACTATTCATAAAAATATAACCTTAAATCACTAATACTAAAAGGCTAATCTATTTTCATTTAAATCATTATTAAGTATTGGTATTTATTGATGAATTCATGGATAATGCGCCGATTTTCGAACGAAGATTATACGTTTACCATCTCATTTTACAGGGAAAATGTGAGTTATGAGTGATGTCATCAATAAGAATTTATTTTTAGTCAAAGAGCATCTGGGATTGTTTAAAGCAGCGAATAACTATGACATTTACGATCCAGAAACCGGTGAAATTATTATGGAATGTCGGGAGCCTTCATTGGGTTTATTGACTAAAATTTTCCGATTCTCTAAATATAAACGAATGACACCCTTTGATATTCAAATTACTGAACCTAATGGTAACCGTATTGTTCGGATTAAACGTGGTGTTTCAATCTTTTTATCGAAAGTGACCGTGAGAGATCAGAATAATAATGTTCTCGGTGGATTTTCTCAGAAATTATTCTCAATTGGCGGTAAGTTCGACGTATTAAATAAAGACTATCAACCCGTGTGTCAGCTGAAAGGTAAATGGACCGGTTGGGATTTTCATTTTAAGGATAATGACAAAGAGTATGCTCATGTTTCAAAAAAATGGGCCGGTTTGGGAAAAGAATTATTCACTAGTGCTGATAATTATGTATTAAAAATTGCTGAAGATGTTGCTGCCGATGATCCGATTCGAAAATTGATCCTGGCTGCTGTTATGTGTATTGATATGGTATTGAAAGAATAATTATAAATAACCAATTCAAGCTGATTTTATGTCGGTTTCTGGAAATTTTTTGATATGGCAATTCTTTCCGAAAAACTGAGTGTCATCCATGAACATCGTTTTATGAGTATGGCCTGAATTTTTGGGAAATGATAGAAAGACCTGCTTTTAAGTATTGTTATATTATTCTGGCCCTATGTTCAATGGACATTTAGTTTAGAAACTATTTATGGGCTGTTTTTAGATCATTGTTATGAGATAAAGGAGAGGGAATGTTTATTGTTATATGGAGAGGTTGGGGAATTTTAGTCGTACCCATTGTAATTATAATCACGCTGGCGGTGGTATCGATGATGGATATGCTTCCTCAGGGAATTGCCGGACACCTTCATCATTTTGATATCACAGTCGCAATGATTCTGAGTGCTATAGCGGTCTGGTTTGTTGGTTGTAAGCTTAATAATCAGCCTGGGAGAGAGTTGATTGATAGGCAAACGGGGCAGCTGGTGACTTTAAAAACGACTCATTCTCTGTTCTTTATTCCGGTTCAATACTGGGTGATTCCGCTAGCATTATTCGCATTGATTAGTTGTATTTTATAGGGCAGGTATGCTGCGGTGAAGATAAAAGTCAGAGCCTAAAAGGCTCTGACTTAGAGAATTATAATTTTTGTTCGTTAAGAGAAAGGTTTAAGTTTTTTGCAAGCTTGGCTTTTTTGTGCCCCGTTAAAGTAACTGCCGAAATTAATGTCACTGTGCAGGCAATGCCTCCGAGCATGAAGTAGGTATCTTCAAAGCCGATTTTGTCATATAGATCTCCGGCGATAGTTGATAAAAAAATCGATCCAAGTTGTTTGGAAAACTGAAAACCGATTAAGTAAATAGTGGCTGACAACCGGGTGTCGAAGGTCACATTAATATACTTGAAGGCTCCGACTAGCAGAAATGGGACTTCCAATGCGTGCAACATTTTTAGCATCACCACTTCATAGACGTTACTGGCTAGCGCTGAGCCGACGATACGAATACTCATAATCGAACCCGCAATAAGCAGTGTTTTTTTAGCGCCGATCCGATTAATAATCCAGGGAGCGCAGAACATGATGATGGCATTGGCCGCTTCGCCGGCCGTGGTAGCAAAGCCGAAAACTTCATTTCCTTTTTCTGGTGTACTAAAAAACGTTTTGAAGTAATTGGCAAATTGCTGGTCGTATACATCATAGATGCAGGCAACACCAATGACATACAGGACAAACATCCAGAATGAACGGAGTTTAAAAAGCTGTACGACCATTCGCAGACTAAACTGACTGCTATTCACGCCCAGAGAATCGATCACTTTAGCTGTAGGGTTGACACCGGGTTTCGCCATGAGCATGAGTACCACAATGATACATGCGGCTATTGACCCCATCCAGAAGACCAGTTCGGGTTTCACATTAAATAGTATTCCTGCACTGGCCGCACAAAGACCCCACCCGATACACCCAAACATGCGCGCTTTACCATATTCAAAAAAGCTTTGTCGGCTAACACGTTCGACATAGGCTTCAATGGCTCCGGCACCGGCGGAAAATACAAAACCGATGTATAATCCGCCGACAATCGCACCGAGAATGACATTAAATTTTAGCAGTGGGCCAAAAACGTAGAGGAAAAAAGGCGCAAAAAATGGCAATGGAATAATGATGATCCAAAGTAGATGTTTTTTTAAGCCAAGTTTGTCGGATATCATTCCCATGATGGGTTGAAGTATGATGGCAAACAAAGCAATACAAGAAAAAACTAGCCCGGTGTCACCTTTATTGATTCCCACCACATCGGATAACCAGATGGGTAAAAATGGAAAACAGGTTGCCATGATAGAAAAATAAAGAAATATGAGCGCGCTGAATATTAAGAAGTTCTTATTGTGTAAATAGGTGTAGGTTGTCTCAGGTGAATGGTTCGTTTTCATAATTATTACCTTTTATTCATTAGACCAGACTAATCGTTCCAGATTTATTGACGTGTTAATGAAATGAGAATGGCTGTTTCGGGATCCAAAATGGGCAGAGATAACCCGGCTGTCATCAGCCACTCGCCTGAAACTCGAATCGACTGATTCATCCAAATGGGTAAATCTCGCATGGTATGTCCCCCTTCTCGGACGGGTTTGATATCAGGGTGGTCTATGAGTGTGACTTTATAGGTCGCATCGGGAGCTAATCCAGGAAAACGGAGTTGTCCTGCTAAGGTATAATCAGGCATAGCCAGTTGTGCGATGCTGAATAGGGCTTGTTCTCGGGCCGGACTAACGACGCCTTGAACCTGTATACTTGGATCGGACATATCAACACGCCAGAATTGTCCGGAATGAATTAGAGATCGGAATTGCTTATGGAGTGCTACATATTTTGTGTATCCATCTAATTCACTGATCTCCGCTTTGACTGGATCTAATTCGATACCCATATGTCCAAACAGAGCGGTGATCCCTCTGAATTCAATGCTATGTTGGCGTCGTGTGGCATGGCAATGTTTGTTCCCAATATGCGCCCCCATGACTTCCGGCGGGAAAAAGTAACTCATTCCTTTCTGAATGGTTTGACGTTCTAAAGCATCGTTATTGTCTGAGGCCCAGAAACGTTGTGTTCTTTTTAAGACTTCATAATCAATTCGTCCACCCCCGGAGGCACAGGATTCGATTTCTGTATTTGGAAAACGTTCATGTAAAATATCCAGCAGTTCATAAAAGCGCAGAGTTTGTTGGTAGGCATGAGGTTTCCCTTGGTGGCAGGGTTGGACGAGCTCCCGGTTCATATCCCATTTGATATAGTCGACAGGATATTCGTTGAGTAGGGCGGTTAACCGTTCCAACAGATAACGGAAAACATCATCATTGGAGAGATCTAATACATACTGGTAGCGACCGGTTGGTTGATCATAGCCTGGAAGCTCTAATAACCAGTCTGGATGGGCTTGATAGAGCATCGAGTTTTTATTAATCATTTCAGGTTCAAACCAGATCCCGAATTCCATCCCTAACTTGCGGACGTGATCAATAATTGGTGTGAGGCCATTAGGGTACTTTTCGGTATCCAGATACCAGTCGCCCAGAGCGGCTTGGTCATCATGGCGTCCTTTAAACCAGCCATCATCAATGATGAATCGCTCAACCCCAATCTGAGCTGCCTTGGTTGCCATTTGCATAATATATTCAGGATCGTGATCAAAGTAGATCCCTTCCCAAGTGTTCAAATGAACCGGGCGAGGTTTATTTTCAGCAAACCGGATAATGTGGTGGCGTAGATAGCTATGATATTGCTGGCTCATGTGATTGAGGCCATGCCCGGAGTAAGTGGCATATACCCAGGGAGTCCAGTGGGTATCATTTGCTTCTAACTCAATTTCCCCGGGGAAATAAAGAGCTTCAGCTTGTACCAGACGGCGGCCATCTGTTTTTACATCGGCTTGGATTCGATGATTGCCACTCCAACCTAAATGCAGCGCCCAAATAGCACCATTTTGTTCGTTAAAGCCGGGTTCCCCGATGATCATCGCAGGAAAGTACTCATGAGAAGTCCGTCCTCGCCGGCTTTCCTGAGAATAGGAACCGTGAGTGAGGGCAACGCGGTGAGGCTGAAATTCTCTTAACCAACGGCCATGAAATGCCATGACTTCAGAGGCTCTTTCGGGAATGGGCAAGGTAACGGCCAATCGTTCGAGTTGCCAGGTTTGTGATGTTAAATTAGTGATGCCATTTCGTAGCTGTAAAACTCCGGTATCCGGATCTAGATAAAACTCTGAAGTGAAGCGCAGTTTGGCGATTTCGTCAGTGGCTTCAATCACTAATCGTTGCTGGTGGTGAGAAATAGACTGCGTTGTAAAAATAGGGAATGCATCTTGACCGTGACGATGCCCTTCGAGCCCGGGAGAACCAAATAAGCCGCTACCATTTTCAGCTGCGAGGGTGATTGGGGTATCCACATCCAGTCGGCCATTGGCAATCGGACGGATTAACGACTCAATATCATTTTCCTGAAAATGGGTTAGGTGGGGTCCCCAATAAATAATTTCGGCCCTAGGGGCGCAGCGGATCACAATATCGTTACTTTGGCTCTGTAAGCGAACAATTGATTTCATGTTTAGACTCCAAACTAAAATTTATATGAACGATACCCGAAACGTTTCGGATTAAAACCGAAACGTTTCGGTAATGTGATGAGTCGCAAAAAAATGATGAATGTCCTAACTCTGTATGAATATTGTGCGGCTCTCTCGGTATTGCTCAGTAGCGAATACCAAGAATGTGTTATCCAAGGAAAAGCACTCTGTTGATCGGTGGAGGGGCTCGTGGATGACAGGGACGATCATTGGAATAAGCCGCTGTTGCCGAAGGTCATGCTTAGAATGGTGGTTGTAGCAGGCTCTGATTGATGGGGTTAGATCGTTTGTGTGAAAAAAGTGAGACGACCCAATCGCTGTTTGGCCTAAATCAGGCTTAGATGACTGTGAAAATAATCTGAAAGACTAATTATCCCTGAAGTAGGGGATGACCGGAGGTTTCACCCAAGTGAAGCTGGGGCTGCCACAGGACCTGTAAATTTTCAGGTTTTTCTCCCTGAAGTAAAGAAAGCATCATACTGGCAATTTGTTGGCCTACTTCTTGGCTGGTGGCCTGAGTGATAGACGATACATCTTGAGTGATAATGGAATCGGGTGGCAGACCATCATAAGCGATAAGAGCAATTCCATGAGGCAGTAATTTTTGCTCTTGTAAGGCCAGTGCGGCACCTTCACCAAATAAACTATCCGTTGTTACGATTGCTGTAGGTGCGTTGGATTGCTGTAATAGTTGCAAAGTTGCTTCATAGCTGCGACGACGGGAATTAGGCAGTGCCAATATTAATGAACTATCTGCTTTCATCCCGGATTCTTGTAATGCCTGTAGATAACCTTGCTTACGTTGAATCGCAAAGGTTTGTGGTGAATCGTTACATAACAGAGCAATACGGGTATGACCTTGCGCGATTAAATGCCGAGTTGCCAGCCAGGTTCCTTGTTGGTTATCAAAATCAAACCAAGCATAAGGTTTGGCTAACTGGCTTCGACCCATTGCAACGAATGGAAAGTTATAGTGCTGTAACAATTCCAGACGGCTGTCTTGTGGGCGGGTATGGGCGACGATGAGCGCGTTGACTTTTCGACTTTGGATGGTGCGCAGTAGCATGTCGGATTGTTCGTTATCGTCATCGGATATCAGCAGTAGATCAATATCCTGTTTCGCTAAATGGTGACTGGTTTCTGCGACAATCTCTAACAGCATGGTATTATCTCCATGCAACGACTGTGCTGGGAGTAACAGTCCGACGGAGTCGATTTTCCCCATTTTCAACCGGCGGGCCATCATGTTAGGTTGATATCCCATCTTTTGTGCTGCATCCAGTACTTTTTGCCGGGTTTCCTGGGCAACATCGCTATAGCCGTTAATTGCCCGACTGACGGTGGTGACTGATATACCTAACTCTTTGGCAATTTTTTTTAAGGACATCTTAGTTCGTAGACTGTTTGAATTAATATTAAGGATATCATAGTTTTATTATCATAGATAAGGGAGTGATCCCCCATTGAAAGTGATTCATTTGAAATCATAGAATAGAAAAGGTTGATACGCGGTATCAGTCAGTTATGTTAAGGAAACTTCATGAATTTTCAGCAAATGTCAGAACAGGCCATTCGGGATATTGCGGATCCTATGATGGATAATTTAATGCAGGCATCGACTGATGTGGATCATGGTCGGCATGTGCGAGATTTTACTGATAGGATGAAGAATATTGTCACGCCTGAATATTTAGCGCATGTATGTCAGCAGTCTCAGGCTGAAAAAGGCAGCTGGTTACACCGTGAACCATTAGCTGTTTTACGGCGGCCCGATTCAGCGGTCGTGATATGGAAGCAGTATTGCTCTAAAGCTGAAGGCGAATATGTCGCCGAAATGGTTTTGGTTTTCAGAGACAATCGTTATCAAATTGATCATGTGATGGTCTTTTAATAAAGTCATTCATTTAAATACGTAATGGGGGATCTATGTTAAAGGGAAGTTGTCTCTGTCATTCGATTCAGTATGAAATCAGTGGAGAGCTCGGGTCTCCTGTTATGTGTCATTGTTCTAAATGTCGTAAAGCTAATGGGTCTGCATTTGCGGTAAATGCCGTTGTTAAAAGTAACGAATTCAAAATTACCTCTGGGACGGCATTTATCTCTGAATTTGAATCCACGCCCGGGGTGTTTCGGTTATTTTGTAAAAAATGCGGCTCCCCTTTAGTCAGTCGTCGTCCCTCTCAGCCCGAAATATTGCGGCTGCGGATTGGAACGTTGGATACACCGATACAACTAAAACCGACTGCACATATTTTTGTAGGTTCAAAAGCTGAATGGGATGAAATTCACGATGAGCTTCCTCAGTACGAAGAGCGGCCACCGTTAAAATGATAAGCGTCTGTTGAAAAAATTTGCTTGGTGGTGCTGGGGATGTCAAAGACTGAGGTTCGCTAGGTTCCGATCTGTTTTTTAACGATATATCGGTGGATAGTTAATTTGCGTAGATGAAGGGTACACAGAATGAGTCATCAAAAAGTCCGTTGGGGAATCGCCGGTTTAGGTGGAATTGCGCATCGCTTTGCTGCTGATTTAACCCAGCAAGCTGAAAATGCTGAATTATATGCAGTCGCGGCCAGCCAGTTGCCGCGAGCCGAGCAATTTGCTGGTGCTTGGTTGTGCCCGGTCAGTTATGGCTCTTATCTAGAATTGGCGCAAGATCCTTTGGTTGAAGCCGTTTATGTTGCGGGGATTAACCCGTTACATCGAAGTATGGTAGAACTGTTTCTAAGCCATGGAAAACATGTTTTAGTGGAAAAGCCTGCTTTTACCAATCTGAAAGACTGGGATGAGATGCAGGCGCTCGCCCAGAGTAAACAGGTGGTGCTTTGTGAGGCGATGAAATCAGTGGTTTTTCCGGCCTATCAGCATCTTCGACGGTTTATATGGGAAAATCATTTGCAGATAGATTCTGTCGCCGCAGCCTTTGGCTTTTCAAATCCGTTCGATGTCAGCAATCGTCTGTTTAATTCGGATTTATGCGGTGGGGCCACATTGGATGTCGGTGTGTATGCGTTATGGTTGTATGCCGATCTCTGCCATTTGACTCAGACACCTATCATGAAACCGTCCCTCCAACTTATTCAGGATAATCCCGAGTCCAAAGTGGATGAGACCGTGACATTTCTGTTTGATGCTCCAATCCAAGGAGCGATGGGAGCTTCGATTACGCGAGATTTATCCAAAGAAGCAGTGATTCTTGGACCTGATTTGAAGATTGTCATTCATGAAAAGTGGTGGAACCCAAAAACAATCGATATTTGTTATCAGGGGCATGAGCAGCAACTGACAACGCCTGAGCGGGGTGGTGGTTTTGAATATGAAATCGAGCATGTGTCTGAGTTGATTCTGACGAATAAGCTGCAGTCTGATATTTTACGTTCAGAAACTAGTCGCGCAGTTATTTCAATCATGGAGAATAGTTTGATTGAAATGGGATTTAAGCATCTGCTCTATGCGCAATGATGTGCCCATGTGATGGGTTTAGGAATTTAGCGTATTTAGTATTTGAATTTTATTAAAACGATGAAGCGTTTAGAAGTTGTGTTCGAAGCTATAAAAAGGAGCGTTGTATCACAACGCTCCTGAAAGTTGTTTATAAAGCTAATTCAAGTATTTTAGCAACATCATCAGGTGTAATGTCTGCATTTTCACCCAACTGGGTAAAATTGTACTCTTTTAATTTGGCGACCACATTAGGGATGATTTTTGCGTCGAGGCCATAATCAGATAATTTGGTCTGAACTCCCATGGTTTCAAAGAACTCACGTGTGCGTTCAATCGCCTGTGTTGCAATTGTGTCTGGATCGGTTTCCTGAATGTGCCAGACACGTTGGCCATATTGAATTAATTTTTGTTTTTTCTGTTCAATTTTGTATTGCCATACGGCTGGTAGAATAACGGCAAGTGTCTGACCGTGATCTAGACCATAGAAACCTGTAATGACCTGGCCAATGAGGTGAGTGGCCCAGTCCCCCGGGACGCCGGTTGCCAGTAAACCATTCAAAGCCTGAGTCGCACTCCACATTAAGTTGGCGCGGACGTCATAATTTTCAGGTTCACTTAAGGCTTTGGGTCCATCTTCTAGAATGGTAGATAACAAACCTTCAGCAAAGCGATCCTGAACTTTGGCATTGGCCGGATAGGTTACATACTGTTCAAGGACGTGAACAAAGGAGTCGACTACACCGTTTCCAACCTGTCGAGGTGGTAAAGAGTAGGTGGTTTTCGGATCCAAAATCGAGAATTTAGGACGGACATAATCTGAATTGAAAAACAATTTATCCTGAGTTTCGGCTCGAGTGACTACTGAGGTTGGGTTCATTTCTGAGCCAGTTGCGGCAAGCGTGAGCACACAACCTACGGTAACCGCACCGGTTACTGCGCCACCAAAGGTTGTCATAATGTCCCATGGGTTGCCTTCATATTTGGTGGCTGCTGCGATAAATTTAGTGGCATCAATGACGGAACCGCCACCCACCGCTAACATGAAATCGATGTTTTCTTGTTTCGCAAATTCAACAGCTTTAATACAAGTTTCATAGTGAGGATTCGGTTCAATACCACCAAATTCAAAGAAAGTGATTCCTTCCAGAGCGGCGGTGACTTGATCGAAAATACCATTTTTTTTGATACTTCCACCACCGTAAGTGATCAAGACTCGAGCACCTGCCGGGATTTCATCTTTCAGGCTCGCAATCTGCCCTTCACCAAAATAAATTTTAGTTGGGTTCCAATATGTAAAATTATTCATATTTTATACTTGCTCCGTTCGTCTTTGTGACGATGACTGATGTCTATTTACCGCTGGCTAATACTTGTACACATCAGTATGCCGTGGTAATAGAAGATAAAAACTTTCGCTAAGTCACACTCTTTCATCAAAAGTGCGATAGCCACAATAGAGATTGTGAATATGCTGCTTTTAGTCTAAGTGTAACACCACAAATAAATTTGTTAATAATAAGTAGCCATTGTATATTTGAGTTATAAATAGAAACATAAAGCAGTTGCTTTTATTGCGCATAAATATAGTGTATATAGCACTATGCTTGAATACCTGATTCTATTTGTTCTTTGCCTAATCTTACCTGTTGTTTTGTCACAGTAATAATAGGATAGGTGTATGTGGAGAGTAGATTAATCATCAATATAAATAGATCAAGTCATTTCATAAATTAAAAAAACATGCAGATCATAGATTAAATATGATTGCATGTATTTATAGATACAATATAAAAAGACTAAATCCAATCATTGTGTTTAAAGTCACTTTTGTTACCGATACAAGAACTTCCCCTTAGTTTTATGGCTACCTCTTTTATAATTTTTTTATTTTCAATGGGATGCCCATTGATACATTTTTTAATGGTCGTATAAATTTCTTTCGCGAGTTCAAAGAGAGGAATGTCAGCACTACTTAAACTAGGGTAAAGGTTCTGTGCAATATCATGGCTACCAAGACTGGCTAGTGAAATGACTTCCGGAATTTTTATTTTTCGCCGAAAGCACTCACAAATCAGTGCATTTGCAATTTGCATGTTACTACATAAAATCAATTGAGTTGTTGGCCATTTAAACAGAATTTCTGGAAGTAATGTTGAGCTTTTTGTATATGAAAATACATCGGAAAGGCTTAAGATTTTATCTGGATTAAGCCCTTGCGATATCATCGCACGTTGCCATCCTATAATTTGTTGTTTAATTTTCCAATTATCTTGATTTTCACATACAAAACAAATTTCTGAGTAACCATATTTTATATGTTTCAAAGTGAGGTTATACATGGCACTTTGTTGAGAGATCCCAATATTGATATCTACAGGGATTGGTGTTTCCGATAATATTTCAATGACAGGGATATTTAATGTATTGAGCAGGGATACTGTTTCACCATTATGCGGGGCTGAAGACAAAATAATAAAAGAGGGTTTAATGAATGATAATAACCGAAGTTTTTGATTTTCTTCAACCGCATTACCAATAGATGAGTCAATAATGAAATTAATACCGGCTTGTTTCAGCATCTCTCTGAGTGACGAGAATAGCTCCGTATACGCGAGGTAATCAGAGGAGTAGATCAACATCAGGCCGGTTTTTTGAGTAGATTGAGTCTGAATTGGGATCTGGTAACCCAATTCTAATGCTACTTTTTCTATTTTTTCTCGTACGGAGTCCGAGACTTTTTCTGGTGTTCTTAAAGCTCGGGAAACCGTCATACTCCCGACGCCTACAACTTTAGCAATGTCGGCCAAAGTGACGCTTTTTTTTCGACTTGCTTTTTTTTCTTCTTCCACGTGCTTTCCTGCTCTTTGCTTTGACAATGATATATATATCACATATTCAGTATAAACATGTGTGTCGATGTTATAACTAACATGATCCTTTTTATCTTGGTGATGTATATCACAAAATAACATGTCTCATTCAGTGTACAAATGTAACAAATACGTTATTACAAGGATTCTGTATGCTGACATCTATCTTACCTAAATCGAGGATTGTTTTAACTGATTCTGTTACTGATTGGCGAGAAGCTGTGGATATTTCCCTACAGCCTCTTTTAGATGATGGCAGTATCTGCGATTCCTATAAAGAAGCTATTTTTGAGATGCACGCTAAAATTGGCCCTTATTATGTATTGGGCCCAGGAATTGCGCTCTTACATGCACGACCTGAAGATGGCGTTAATCAGCTAGCACTGGGAATGACCATTATTAAAGAGGGCGTTTCGTTTGGATCTCCTGATAATGATCCGGTGTATTTAATTGTGACATTGGCTGCAACTGATAAAAATTCCCATGTCGGAATTATTGCTAGTGTCTCTGAACTTTTTTTAAACGAAGGGGATATTGCACAACTCATTAATAGTCAAGATCTAGACGAAGTGTACTCTGTCCTGAATAAATACTGAAAGAGAGAACAATTATGAAAATAACAGTCGTATGTGGTAATGGATTAGGTAGTAGTCTCATGATGGAAATCATGATTAAAAAAATATTAGATGCCGAAGGGACTAATTATGACATCGATCATGTCGATCTCTCTTCAGTTCATGGAACACATTCTGATATTTATATTGGAACGCGAGATATTACCAGTCAGTTTTCAGTGAATTCTGGAATAGTTGTCTCATTGGATAATATTGTGGATCAGAAAGCCATGAAAGAAAAAATATTAACTGCAATCAGTCAACTTAACGCATAGGAGCAATAGTCATGGGCACATTTTTTCATTTTATTATTTATGATGTCCTGTCGGTTCCAGCTGTATTGGTCGGTTTAATTGCATTGATCGGACTATTAGTTCAGAAAAAGTCGGTTGATGAATGTATTAAAGGATCAATTAAAACCACAATGGGTTTTTTGATTATTGGTGCCGGAGCAGGGATTGTCATTGCTGCTCTTGGAGATTTTTCAAAAATATTTCAATTTGCATTTGGTATTCATGGTGTTGTTCCAACCAATGAAGCAATCGTTGCCATTGCCCAGAAATCTTTTGGTAAGGAAATGGCTCTGATTATGTTTTTTGGGATGATTGTTAATATCATCATTGCCCGGTTAACGCCTTGGAAATATATTTTCCTGACTGGACATCATATTTTATATATGGCTGTGATGATTGCCGCAATTCTTACTGCAGCGGGAATGAGTGGTGTTGCACTCATTGCATTAGGCTCAGTTGTATTAGGCATTATTATGGTATTGATGCCAGCGTTGGCTCAGCCGTATATGCGTGAAATTACAGGCTCTGATGATATTGCATTAGGACATTTCTCGACTTTTTCTTATGTATTCTCTGGCTTCATAGCCAAAAGAGTGGGCAACAAACTGAAATCAACAGAAGATATTGCAGTACCGAAATCACTGATGTTTTTAAGAGATACTCCGGTTGCGATCTCCTGCACTATGGCTGTGATCTTTTTAGTTTCCTGTGCTTTTGCAGGAAAAGATTTTGTGAATGGCGTAAGTCATGGACAGTACTGGATTGTTTTTGCACTCCTTCAGGCGATTACATTTGCCGCAGGTGTTTACATCATCTTGCAGGGTGTTCGAATGTTGATCTCTGAAATCGTGCCAGCGTTTAAAGGGATTTCAGATAAACTGGTACCTAATTCCAAACCTGCATTAGATTGTCCTATTGTTTTTCCTTATGCGCCGAATGCGGTTTTAATTGGTTTTATCAGCAGTTTTATTGCTGGGTTAGTAGGGATGTTGATCTGTTATCTGGCTCATATTACCGTGATTATTCCAGGTGTGGTTCCTCACTTTTTTATTGGTGCAACTGCAGGTGTATTTGGTAATGCCATGGGGGGACGTCGTGGTGCGATTATCGGCTCTTTTTGTGAAGGGTTACTCATTACATTTTTACCGGTTTTCTTATTACCTGTTTTAGGTAGTCTTGGATATTCAAATACGACTTTTAGTGACTCCGATTTTGGTGTTGTAGGTATTTTGTTAGGGCATATTGTGCAGCTCTTCCATTAGTCGTTTGAAGCAACAATGCCTGCCAAATATGGCAGGCTTTTTTATCTTGATTGATCTGAATAGTAGTGATGGTATCTATGCTTAATCATAGATTTGTTTGTTACGGGATTTTTTAAAGTTGAGCAACACAATACCTAAGAAAATAAATAAAATGGAGATAATCATTTCAGGTTGTATGGTTTCATGGATCAACAGTACTGCGAATAAGACTCCAAATACGGGTACCAAAAAGTTGCTGTAAGATAGATAGACGGCATTGGTTCCTTGAGCTAAAAATAGCATCAATATAAAAGAAATCGCGGTGCAGAAGATGGCTAAAAATAGAATCCCCGAGATAGCAGGTATTGAAATCGTATCGAATGAAAACAAGTTGTGATAATTCATTGGGAGTAGGGTCATGCTCATAATGAATACGGAAGCCGTGCTCATTGAAAGTCCCGAATAGTCTCTAGCGTATTCAGCAATAATATTTACAATCGCAAACATTAGAGAGGCCCCAACTAGGCAAGCAATCGCAAATATATGGGTAGACATTTGCAATTGTTTATAGCTCAGCAAGACAATGCCGATGAGCCCAAAAAATAATGATATTAGCTGAGTTGTATGGGGCTTTTTCAAATGTTGCCCCGGAATGAAATAAGGGATCAAAAATGTAAAAAAGGGTGAGGTTGCTATAAGAATAGATGAAAATCCTGCGGTGATAGTCTGTTGACCCAGTGCAATTAAATATTGTGCAAAAAAGTCACCACATAACCCAAGGGAAGCAGATAAAACCCAAAATTTTAGAGTTGTAGGAAATTTTTCTTTTTTCCAAAGCATGTAGAGTGCTAATGCTAAAAAACCAATAATAATTCGGTAAAAAGTAATTTCACTCGGCGATAGCCCCGATTGGACCAGATATTTGATGACAGGATATTGAGCTCCCCATAAGGCAGAAATGATGAGCAGTGTTAGAATAGCGACTGATTTATTCATAAAACTGATTTAACTCCTATTGGTCCCTGATCGTATAGTGTTGGTGATAACGTTTCGTTTCGTGATCCCGATTGATTGGCCCCGGTGATATCTTTTTTTCATTCCCTATATAAATAGCATCTTCTTTTTTGAGATTAAAATGGTTCAAGATATATAGATATCCTTTAGGTTGGGGGCTCTCGATAACCGATATCGACCGAGAATATAATTAAATCAAAGTATTGCCTTATGTTTAAAGTAGCTAAATCATCTGCAATTAATAATTTTGGTGCTGTTAGTGCCCCGTTATTTTTACATGGGATTTTAATCATTGCTGTGGCTGCATGGGTTGAACCACCATACACCGGGCAGCTTGCTGGTTTTACCAACCGTTAATTTTATTTGAGTAACGGGATGATGAGTGATAGGGAACACCAATATTGCATCAGAATTGTTTGAATAGCTCCTGAATAGACTGGGTTCGGCAATCGATATAGCGCTGTTGAATCGGGGTGATCGCTTGTATATCGACCTGATAAAATTGCATGAGCTGGATGGCATTATGCAGATCATTGGCGGTCCCTAGTGCATCCTGAATATCTTTAAGTCGCTGGATTCGTTTTTGTTTATGGGCCCCAGTGGTGGCGGTATAAAGCTCCAGCGCGTAGCGGTATTTTTTTAACTGGATTCGGGTTTGATGAAACTGTTCCGGGCAAGAATGTAAAGCTCTCAATGATTGTTGTAATTTTGCTTTGTATTTTTGCCGTTGTGACTGGATCAGCTGCGCGGATTGTTTCTCTTTGACTGGATGCTGACCGTTATCTTGTAGTCGACGAATTGTAGTTGGTATGTTGAGTTGAATCACTTGTTGCAACAGTGTTTGGTGCAATATTTGTATCTGGTGTTTCAGCTCATTTATATAAGGCCCCAAGATGGTTTCAAACTGTGGTTGCTCGTGTATGAAGGCATCGGATAGCTCAGCTTGAACTTGCAAATCTCTGGGGCGAGATAAGATTTTAAATAACTGATCCAATGTATTTACTGAGTTTATAAGCTGTCGTTGTTTTTTTGTGTGAGATTCCAAATGGATCAATATTTTTAAGGCGGGTTTCAGCCTTCGCAGCGCTACTCGTAATTCATGGATAGTTGTTTCAGTGGGAGTCCCCATTAAATGACGATAGCAACTATCGATAGTGTCCAACTGGTCAGTCATATAACGGTTTAAGTAAATAGGCATCATCAGGCATCCCACATCGTGATCATATGGGCCATTTTGCGAATGGTCTATCTCGGTTCGCCACTCGTTGTTGCCGGTAGCGGGTTGAGCAATATGAACGTATTTATTGAGTATAGAGCCAAATGATGATGAAATTTTAAACTTATTTCATAGTTTATAGACTCAGACATAACCCGAAGGGTTTCTTGGGTTTCTTGGGTTTCATGGGCCGCTAAAACGAGACGTTTTGGCATTTGAACGGCTACGATGAGGTCGCTAGGGCAGAGTAAACCTCATCAGCCTTAGCGCTCGAGACATGCTTAAATAAAGGCCCCGTCATAACGGGGCGGATGAGCATAATACCACCTGTAATTTTTGGGGTGATCTGGTGTTGTATTCAGCAGCGCTCTAGCCATTAAATTGGTAATTGTTGTCGAGGGGATAGTAGAATACCCGGCCCTGATGAGTCGTAAACAAATGGTGATCTTTTGAGTCATAGTCAGTTTGAATTACTTGCCCCAGGTGGTGATATAGAATCGATTAAAGCCGCTATTGTAGGGGGGGCCGATGCTGTTTATTGTGGGCTGGAGCGTTTTAATGCCCGCAATCGAGCTTCAAATCTGACATTGAGCGATCTAAAAGCTATTTTGGTGATTGCTCACCAACATGACTGTAAAATCTTTCTGACCCTAAATATTATTTTACTGGAAAGTGAAATTCGGGCTGTGGTTCGTCTTTTAAATCAGCTGGTCCATACGGATATTGATGGGGTGATTATTCAGGATCTGGGCTTAGGTTATATCCTGAAACATTATTTTCCGATGCTCGATGTCCATGCCTCAACTCAGTTAAATACCCACAATGAAGGCCAGATCAGGTTTTTATCCCAGTTGGGGGTCAGCCGAGTTAATTTGTCCCGAGAGTTAGCTTTGCCTGAAATAACCCATTTATCCCACGTTGGAAAACAATATGGTGTGCTTATGGAAGTTTTTGTACATGGCTCATATTGTATCGGCTTTTCAGGCCTGTGTTACATCAGTTCGGCTCGTAATGGCTCATCAGGCAATCGGGGCCGTTGCAGTCAACCCTGTCGGGATAAATATCAAATGACGGAGATGGGCGTGACCCATCCGTTGAATCTGAAAGATAACACTGCATTTGAAGATTTTACTGCATTAGCTGACGCGGGCGTTTACTCGTTAAAAATCGAAGGGCGGATGAAACAGGCTCATTATGTCTATACCGTTGTGGAAGAGTGGCGACAGCTGATTGATCATTATGAACAGCAAGGGGAGTTACTGCATGATACGTCGACTTTGTATAAAGTATTCAATCGGGATTTTTCAGCCGGATATTTAAAAGGGGTGATCTCAAAGGAGATGTACATTGATAATCCTCGGAATCATGCCGCTGATCACTTTGCTCAGTTAGCGGGGGTCTCTGATCCTGAACAGAAGCAGTCGTTTAAGCGGCAGGTGTATGATGAGAATACCCGGATCATTGAAGAAATGAATCAGCGCATTGTTGCACTGGACCATGAACCCCACAAACCCAATGGCAAGCGACATAAAATAGCAGATATCCGCGTGCCGACCTTATCTGTACACTCACAACCACCGTTGGAGCCTAAGTTAAACATTTTAATTTCAGATCCACAGGATATTGCAATATATTCTGAGGTTGAAGCCTCGTTGTATTATCTGTTGCCGTCATCATTACAGAAAAAAATGCTGGAAATGGTTGCATTGTTCACGGCTCATCCACAGTTGATCCCATACTTCCCTGCGATTTTAATTGGAGATAATTTTGCAGCGGCAGAAACCTTTTTAATGCAGGTCCGTCCGGCTCGTATTGTTACCAATAACCTGGGTGTAGGCTGGTTAGCCAAGGCATTAGGGATCTCTTGGTGGGCAGGACCACAGTTAAATTTAACTAATTCATATGCGTTGTATGGTTTACAACAGGAATATGGGTGCTCCGGGGCATTTATTTCGAATGAAATTTCGGCCATGCAGATGAAACAGATTGTTCGACCGGAACATTTTCGCCTGTGTCATAGCATCTATCATCCAATGAATTTATTGACGAGTCGTCAGTGTTTATTTCAGCAAACTGTGGGTTGCCGTAAATCGCAGATGACCCGCAGTTGTTTGTCGAGTTGTCAAAAATCGGCTGCTATTTTGAATTTGAATGGTTCAGCATTTGTTATTGATAAACAAGCTGGCGAACATAATAGCCTGTATCACCAATATCATTTTATGAATTTAGATGTGGCTGGTGATTTACCGAATCTATATACAGATTTATTCATCGATTTACGGGATGTGCATACAGAGACACGCAGTCAGCTCAATAAATTTAAGCTGGCTCAAGTCTTTGCGGATTTTTGCCAGCCACGTAAGCGTGCAGCAGCCAAAATGATGTTAGAAAGCCATGTGCAGCCGACAACATATGCTCAATATTTGAAGGGATTATAATAGAATTGGCATAGATTAAACTGATGCTGTAACGATTCTAAAATAACGGAATGGCATCATAACTGGAGGGGATTAAAGATGAGTGATCGTTATAAAGGTAGCTGTCTGTGTGGACAGGTCCGCTTTGAAGCCGCTGAATTTAAAGAACATATCGCCCATTGCCATTGCAGCATGTGCCGTAAATTTCACGGGGCTACTTTTGGAACGCTGGCTCAGGTGAAGTCATTAACGTGGTTATCGGGTCAAGAGATACTTAAAGACTATGTAGCCCCTAATGGCACGATTCGTACTTTTTGCAGCCATTGTGGTTCGAGTATTGGTTTTCGTTCCAAAAACAATTCATTTGATCAGATGGAGTTAGCTCTTGGGTTATTTGATGACAATTTGCCGGTTTCGATGGATGCACATATTTATACCGAGTATAAAGCAAACTGGGTCCAAATTAATGATGATTTGGTGCAGTATCCCGAAGGGCGAGAATAATACAACGAAAATCTAGGGGGTCTATGATTAGGGGTTTGAACCATATTACGATTGCGGTGAGTGATCTTGAACGTTCTATTGTGTTTTACCGGGAACTGCTCGGATTTAAAGGCCATGTAAAATGGGCTAGTGGAGCCTATCTCTCAGCAGGTGATTTATGGCTTTGTTTAAGTTGTGATGAGCCTCGTCCCAGTCAAGATTATACGCATATTGCGTTGGATATCGAGGCGGCGGATTTTAGTGATTTTTGTAAGCGAGCCAAATCAGCGGGTATTCGGCAGTGGAAAGAGAATAGCAGTGAAGGCCGCTCTGTTTATATTCTAGATCCGGATGGGCATCGTTTAGAAATTCATGTCGGCTCTCTTCTATCGCGCTTAGAAGTACTTAAAAAAGAACCGTATAAGGGGCTTACATGGCTTTAAATTGTGTTCCAAGACAAGATAATTGCCTAAATTAATCTTATATCAACACGATGATGGAAGTTAATAATTTATATTCTTATTAATTCTAGTCCAGATATCCCTTGACCATCGGCAATGTCTTCAAATAAATTATCAAGTCCTCGGCAGTAGCTCTTCCAATATTTTTGGACTAGCATAGGCGTTAATTCAGCACCTTGTAACATTGAGGCTGGTAAAGATGTTACTTCTGCTTGATCCCCCCAATAAATAGGATGATCTGGATCGATGATAAAAACTTTGCTATTGCTTGGCACCGTTATATTTAAAGCGATAAGTAAACTGCTCCCAATAAAAGTCACTGGAGTTCGCCTTAATTCATGTTCTATATCAGAAATCTGATTAGCAATTGTTGCTAAAACATCACGCATATGAGTATTTGATGCTTCACGGGATAATTTTTTATTGAGGTCATTTAGCCCTAGATCTGTTGCTTTAATTAATTCACTGTTATCAAAACCATGTTCTCTGCTATTTCTTGTTCTATCTTTTATTCCATGTTCAATATCTTTTATAAGACGAGTTAATGGATTAAATCCCTCACTTTTCATTTGAGTTTGGCTTTTAGTATAAAATCCGATTTTTACGTCAGCAATTTTTATATTATCATCAGTATTCATTTTCGCTAAATCGACAATATTTCGAACAGCGATGAGACAGTCTCCTTTTTTAGGTGGAATAATTGGTTTCTCTAATGTTAGCGTATTCCCATTGTATTGAACCTGGGTTACTGCACCCTTAGAATTTTGAGTATGGATGGTAACTTTGCCTCCATCAATTAACAGACCTTGGAGTGCTAGTTGTTCCATGTTACAAAAAACCCAGGATTCTCGTTCAGAACCATGTTTAATTCGATATTTTTTATCGGCTGTCCAGCTGAAACTTTTTGACCCTGCCATTTTTTATATCTCTGATTGTATTTTTATATAGTTTATGGAAGTGAGATTAAAATACCCGGAGAGAATGCGTAAAATTTCAGCTAAAAAGATGTATTTTGACCATGGTCATTTGTGAAAATGAAAAGAAATAAAACGGTAGATACAGAGTCGCAGCAGGTTAATTGATACGGCTCTGATTCTATGAATAAAGAACTATAAATCTTTTTATGATTAACTTAATTGGCCAATCCGGTCAGTTTCTAAGATCGCTTCAATAAATTGCGTTTTGCTGGGAGTACCGGGGGCATATTGCCATTCAATCACGGATGCAGCAACATTGGCCACCGTCGCTAAATCATCCTGAGTTAAACCAATGTCGGCCATTGTGGTAGGTAAACCCAAGGCCTGATTAAATGCCAGAACGCGGTTAAACTCGGCGTCATTATGATCATATTTTAATAGGCACAGAACGCCGAAAGCGACGATTTCACCATGTAGGTGCGATTCACAAGCCGGAATCAACGAGCTGCCGTAATAGACGCAATGCGCCAGTGAGCTGTTGTAGTAGTATTGATCTTCGGTAGCAATTTGGTCACTGATATGGACCGTACAGTTGGACACGATTCCAGTCAGCATAATAATATCGAGCACAACTTCTTCCAGTTCGGCTGAAACGCGGTTATGACGGCAGTCTTCCAGCGCTTTCAGACCCTGTTTGAGCAGTGGATCGGTACAGGTTTTAGCAATTCCAAGCCCCAACAGCGGCAGATGTGATAGCTGTTTATCACGGCAGCAATATTCCACTTCATATTCTTTACTTAAAGCATCACCGATCCCCGCCCAGAATAATTCAGCGGGAGATTCCGCGATAATCTGAGTATTGATGAAAGTATGTAGTGCAGGATGATTTTGATAGAAATACTCTTTAAATGAACCGTCATTGTTATACATCACGCTTAGTGATGTACATGCCGAGCAGTTGGATGCCAAAGTAGGGAAGGTGAATACCGGTTTATTGATCAATGCGGCTAATGTTTTTACGGTATCACAGGCGCGTCCGCCTCCGACGGCAAACAACATATCCGCTTTTTGAACCAGGGCTTCGGCCTGAAGACGATGGACATTTTCCATTGTTGAATCGCCGCCATACCATAGAAAATCTAATAAAGTCACCGGTGTATTTTTTACACCATCGATTAGCGCCTGTTTGGCTTTTGCCATAGCGGTTTGCCCACCAATCACAACGGCTGTTTTACCGTAAGTTTGAGTGATATAGGCAATTTTATGGTAAGCATTTTCTCCGACTGTGTAGTTGGGAAGATAAATGGTTTGATTTGACATAATCCGATGATCCTTGTTGCGAGCGTCTTTTTGCAAAATTGTTGATGGTTTGCCGGAAGTTATCTAAATGTGTCAGCCTCCATCACCGACTGATCGCGTTATACAATCGAATCGTGGGGATAGCCTTAAACTTCCCTGATTTTAATTTTCAGAAAGTGTACAGCAAGCCTTTCAGTCCGTGATCTGAATGCAGGAAAATAAGAATTGTCATAGCGATCGGGGCGGAGACGGTAACTGACACTCTAAGAGTCTGTTGTGGGCTGATAGTCGTCAAACGATCGGGAAAAACAACAGGCTGGTATGGTTAAAACCGTATAACAATCGATGTCTGTTGACAAATATTTATTTGATTTTGATGATTATCAGTATTCTATAGATTCGTATCATGCCATGATTTTAAAAGACGGGGCGGTCATCTCTGAGATCGACTGTGTCGATAGCCTAGTCAAGTATAAATGAGCCGTTTATTAAATAAGGGAATATGTGATGAGTATTGAAGTTTGGCTGATGTTTGCGGCGGCTTATTTGGTCGTGACATTGTCACCTGGGCCAAATGTCATTTTGGTTCTTAAAAATAGTGTATTACAGGGTTGGAAATCTGCTTTTATCACGATATTGGGGAATTTAAGCTGCCAACTGGTGATTGTTTGTTTAGTGGCCATTGGCGTGGGTGGGCTCCTTTCACAATTGCCACAATGGTTTTTAGGCATGAAAATCATAGGGGGATGCTATTTGATTTATCTGGGCATTAAAAGTTTATGTCAGCGCACGCAACATAAACTCAGTACAGAACCCGATGAAACAATGACCGTGAGGTCGGCTCGTTCACTTTTCATTCAGGCCTTTTTTGTTTCGGCCAGTAATCCTAAAACGCTCATTTTCCTTTCAGCATTTTTACCTCAATTTTTAGATATTCAGCACTCATATATTGAACAATTTAGTGTGATGTATTTAACCATCGGTCTGATTGTCAGTATTGTTCATTTAAGCTATGCCTGGCTCATTGGGCAGCTGGGGCATAAGTTACATCGGGGCTTTTTTGAACGTCGGCTGGCTAAAATGACCGGTGGGCTATTTATTACAATGGGCACCACGGTTTTGCTGAGCTCTCGTCCTTAAAGCGCTGGATATATTCAGGTCTTGATTGCAAAATGCTCTCATTTTCTTTGGGGAAAATATGACAATTGATCAAGCTGAGCGGGATGCTCTTTATAAAATTATTTATTCTCGGCGGGATGTTCGTAGCGATTTTACCGATGAATCGATTAGTGATGCGGTTTTATCGCGTATTTTGAGCGCAGGGCATCATGCTCCCAGTGTTGGATTTATGCAGCCTTGGGATTTTATTTTGGTGCAGGATGAGCAAACCAAACAAGCGATTAAACAAGGTTATGAGCAGGCGAGTATTGAATCTGCGCAGCAGTTTTTGGGCTCCAAACGAACCCAGTATCAGCAAATTAAACTCGAAGGCATTTTAGAAGCGCCGCTGGGGATTTGTGTCACCTGTGACCGTGGCCGCAATGGTCCGGTTGTGATTGGTCGAACCATTAAGCCTGAGATGGATTTATACAGTACCGTATGTGCGATTCAAAATATGTGGTTAGCAGCGCGAGCCGAAAATATCGGTATGGGATGGGTGAGCATTATTCATGATGAGGTATTACGAGAGGTGCTTGAGATCCCAAAGCATATTGAGATCATTGCTTATCTTTGCTTAGGTCATGTTTCTCAATTTCATCAAAAACCGGAACTTGAAGAAATAGGTTGGTTGCCAAGGGAAGAGCTTAGCCAATTAATTCATCACGGCAAATGGCAAAAGTCTAAGTCTTAATTTCGGGGCGATGCGTACTGTTCGGATGATGCATGATGGAATTTGGAAATTGACTCGCGATGATATGAGCTTATCTTTATAATTGGTCCTGTCACGCCATGCACCATCTTATCGTTTTATACAGGAATCTCTTTTATGACCCAGTCACAACCTAATAACCCATTACACGGATTGACGCTGGAAGTGATTGTCACTCGATTAGTTGAACACTATGGCTGGGTCAAATTGCATCAGCAGATTCGGGTGAATTGCTTTAGCCATGATCCGTCCATTAAATCATCATTGAAATTTTTGCGTAAAACCCAGTGGGCTCGTGACAAAGTGGAAGCCTTATATATCAGCACGTTTTGTAAATAACATTCTGAGTCGTTGCCTGTCGCCAGTTGCGTTAGACCTATTTATTGGATGATTTCAATGGTATTTCGAGCATAGCGTCTCATTAGTTTGGCAAAGTTATTATGAGATAAGTATAGGTTTGATCCGGACGGCATTATATTGGCATTTAAGATGCTATTTACGTTGTGTTTGCGTCATTCGAACAGCCCAAAGGCGAGTATAATTTAGCTGAGGATTTTTAATTAAACCTATAAAAATCAATCACTCATGATGGCGCTTTACCAAAAGAATATATCATGTATCCTAGGATTGGATAGTATATTCACATTCTTAACATGTCAGATGTGAATTTTTGACTAGGTAAATAAGGGATTATTCATGATGTTAAAAAAATCTTTGCCATCGCTTGGACTGCTTCTGGCAACATTGACCTTACCATTTTCAAGCCATGCGGAAACTTCTGCGTTAGAAAATATTATTCAATCTGGGGAACTGAAAGTTTGTTTTGAAGCAGGCTATATTCCTTTTGAAATGATGACTAAAGATGGGCGGTATATCGGATTCGATATCGATATGACCAAAAATATGGCAAAGGCAATAGGGGTTAAATTTGTTCCTGTAAATACCGCTTGGGATGGTATTATTCCTGCGTTATTAACCGGAAAATGTGACATCATTGCGGGTGGGATGACCATTACGGCGCAACGTAATCTTAAAGTTAACTTTGCGAATCCATACATTACGGTCGGGCAAACAATCCTGCTTTCACCTAAATTGAAAGACAAGGTAAAGAGTTATAAAGATTTAAATGACTCGAAATACACCATTGTTACCATGCTTGGAACGACTGGTGCCAATGCCGTTAAGCGGCTCCTCCCAAAAGCTAAAATTGATTTGTTCGAAACTCAAGGGGACTCTGTTCTTCAGCTCACCAATGGTAAAGCCGATGCGATGGTTTATGACTTGCCATACAACTCGATCTATACGGCGGAGCATAAAGGGAATGTGGTTCATTTGAGTAAACCGTTTACTTATGAGCCATTAGCTTGGGCTATTCGGCCAAATGATCCTAACTTCTTAAATTTCTTGAATAACTACTTACATCAGATTAAAGGTGATGGTACTTATGATCGGATTCATACCAAGTGGTTTGAGACGGTGACGTGGCTACCTAAAGTGCAATAATTTATCGATCTTTGCTAACAATGAAAGTTCTGGCCATAAAGGCTGGAACTTTCATTTAGATATGTATCCAGCTAGGGCAACCGAGCCATCGCGAGCTATTTGGGCTGATACAGTGGAATATCCTCACCAATAATATATTTCTTGCGCAAAATTTCTGAAACTTTATCCAGTACTAATACCATCACTACCAGCATGATGGTGATAAACATGACGACATCCCAGTTCCACAATCGCATGTTTTCGGCATAGACCAAACCAATCCCACCTGCACCGACAAAACCGAGCACAGCGGCGGAGCGAGTATTCGATTCGATTTGATACAGAGTGAGCGCTAAAAACTGCGGAAATGACTGCGTAAAAATGCCAAAGCGATGCTTCTGCAGATGTTTGGCGCCTAGTGCACTTAGCCCTCGGCTTGGGCGTTTATCAACGGCGTCGTGACTTTCGGCGTACAGTTTACCTAACAGACCGGCATCTTGAATAAAAATCGCCAATACACCAGCAAGAGGCCCCATACCAACGGCACGAATAAAAATGAGTCCCCAAATCGCCATGTCCACGCCACGCATGACATCAAACATACGGCGTACGATGATCCCTATCGGGGTTAGCCAAAATCCCGACATAATTTTACGGGATGCCAGAAACGAGAGCGGAAGAGCTAATAGTGTGGCTGATATTGTTCCAGCAAAGACAATCCCAAGTGTAATCGCCAGCTGCGAGAAATAATATCCAAGCGGCCACTGGCTAAAATTTTGCCAGACAAACATCCGCAAAAAATATTGGCTGAGTTGAACCAGTCCTTCGGCCAGGCGAGTTGCCGTCAGACCATTGAACTCAAAAAAGAGTAGGTAATAGACCATGATGGCAACGGTGCAGGTCAGCAATAATAATTTATGGCGAGTACGGCTAGCGTAGATCTGTTGGCGATACTGCGAGTATTCAGAAGATTTATTCACAGGCTCTATTGGCATGGCAGTGGTTGAAAGCGGTGAATTTTGCGTACTCATGGACGGGTTCCCTCCAAAAGATAATGGCGCATTTTTCCAGATAGATAATCTAAAACTGAGACCACTATAATGATTTGCAATAACACCATGCTTACTTGATCAAAGTGGTCGAGTTTAATCGACGTCATCAACTCTTGACCGATACCACCGGCACCGACGAGTCCTAGAATTGTTGATTGGCGAAAGTTGCATTCTAATCGCATAAACGTAAACGATAAGAATGTCGGAGTGACTTGGGGCCACAATCCGTAGCGCATTCGTTCCATTCGGGTGGCCCCGAGCGCTCGTAAGCCGCGGACTGGTTTATCACTCGCGACTTCGACACTCTCATAGAACAGTTTGGTTTGAGTGCCAAAACTATGCAGGGCCAATGCGAAAAATCCCGGAATCGGACCAATCCCAAAGGCCATCACAAACATCACGGCCCAAGCTAATTCCGGCATGGTTCGGCAAAATGCAGCAACCGCACGTAACACATAACGTAGCAGCCGATGGGTTTGAGTATTGGTTGCGGCCGGGAAGGCAGCAACCGCAGCAAACAGGCTCGATAGTATGGTGGCCGCAATCGCAACCGCAATGGTTTGCCCCAGTAGCGGGAGCTGAATGTGCAGTCGATATCCCCAGTAAGCCAGTGAGCCTTTGGTATGACCATCCGCAAAGAGCACAGATAGATGCAAGGTTGGCATGATTTCATCGATATAATCAAAAAAATGTGGCACCCCTTGCCAAATGACCTGCCAGCTAAATTCTGCAATATGCCCCGAATAGAGGTAGACGACTAAAATCGCAGCTGACCAAAGCAGCCCTTCACGACGCTGCTTTTGTCTGATTTGCTGATAGTAGTCGTTAAAAGTGATAGACATTTTCAGATTACCAGCGTTTAGCGATCACCATTCATCAGTTCGCGTTTTAAGTCGATAATATTGGCGTAGTCCTTCACGGTCGCTGGTGTCAGGTGCTGCTTACCACCGACAGCTTTCACCCAACAGGCATGATGGTTTTTATCCAGATCATGAATAGCGGCAATCAGTTTGGCTTTAAAATCGCTGGGCAGATCATGCCGCACCAGAATCGGCCCGTTTGGGATCAATGGCGAATGCCAGATAATCCGTAAGTTTTTCATAAGCTGAGGATGATCCATGCGTATTAAACGACCGAAGGCCCCGGCGGTATAACCTTTGCTATAGTCACCGACCATCGAAGTCCAGGTGACCGCACCATCGAATTGTTTGTTCAGAACGCCTAAGATGTCTTGTTCATGACCGCCTGAAAAAGTAGTGGAGCTAAAGAAGTGATGGTAATTATCGTCTTTACTTCCGCCAAATTCTTTTTTAAAGCTGTGATTTGGGATTAAAAATCCAGAAGTTGAATCTGGATCCGCGAATCCAAATGCATGGCCTTTAAGATCGCTTAATTTATGGTAAGGGCTATCGGCCCGAACGATGACGACGGAGTGATAGCCTTTGGACCGGTCTTTATCATCGGTGAGAATACCGATCACATCTACGGCTTTTGGATTACGGATATAAACGGAAGCGAAAGACGCTGGCGACATACTCAATACCATATCAATTTTCCCGCCAATGAGCCCTTGAATGACACCGGAATAATCTGAAGAGTTACGTAATTTGGTATCGACATGTAATTTTTGATCGAAATAGGTTTTGACACAGACATTATCACCGATCTGCTGGGTCGCATTTTGCCCCCCCAAAATACCTAAATTGAGTTCTTGTGGTGCCGCACTTAGAGCCTGTTGAGTGATAAACAATGAACCCATCAGCATAGAAGTGAGTGTGAATTTCATAATATTAACATTCCTTATAATGAACAGCGTGATGCTGTTTGTTCAGGCGGCCATCGAGGGCGATGGTGTATAAATTTGTTGTTGAGTCGCATCATCTAACTGATCGGGATGACCGTTGAAGACAATGCTCCCTTCACTAATCCCTATCACGCGAGTGCAGTATTGTTTGACCAGCTCGACAGAGTGCAGGTTAACCATGACCCCGATATTGTTCTGGCTAATTTCAGCTAAAGCAGACATGACCCGATGCGTATTTTTAGGATCGAGCGATGCGACAGGTTCATCAGCGAGTAATAGCCTTGGGTTTTGCATCAAGGCTCTGGCAATCGCTACACGCTGACATTGGCCTCCGGATAAGTTTTCCGCGCGTTGCAACGCATGTTTAATGAGACCTGTCCATTCCAGTAATTCAATCGCACGTTCCACATCGGCTTTAGGAAAAAGCTTTAACATTGAACGGACGGTATTGGTTCGACTGAGTCGCCCCAATAAAACATTGGTGATGACATCCAGACGGGGCACTAAACAGAAATCCTGAAAGATCATGCCGCAGGTGGATCGCCACTGACGTAATGCGCGCCCTGAAAGGGCTTCTACTTGGGCTGGGGTTGTACTCTCAGGAAATCCGATAATCTGCCCGGACGTTGTGGCGATGGTTCCATTGAGCATATGTAATAGGGTTGACTTCCCAGCGCCGGAGCGACCGATGATGGCGACCAATTCTCCAGAATACAGGTCAAAGTCAACCCCTTTGATTACTTCTTGATGGCGGCCGTATGCTTTTTTTAAGCTACGGACGGAGAGTAACTTCTCTGCATGATTAGACATGGATGCTTTCCACTGGATTCAAATGTCTTTATTGGAACAAACCCAAATGACAGATTTATGATGATTCAATGACGCTTTGGAGTGATGTTGATAACTTGTGACGCGATGAGAATATAGAGTACTGATACGGTGTATTTCAGGATATGAAATTATAGATAATTTAATTAATAAAAGATAAGCTCGTATGATCATACTTTATAATTAATTCAAAAGAATGAGCCTTGCAAAAATCTGAACTGTATACGCTCAAATGAGGATCAACCATAATGGCCGAGCCAGTTTTACCAGAGGATTTAGCTGAAGTGAAGGGGCATGCGACATTGCAGGTGCTGCTTTAAGTTTCATACCTTTAGTTGGTATATCGTTAACGCTGTTATACGCTATTTTAGATTATAATGCGCCTTCACATTCTTTGTTTAAGGAAATCTATGAATATTTTTCTAATTAGGAATCAACCATGTGGAAGCCATTCTTTTTAATCGGATACTTTTTTAATAAAAAACAGCCGATCTCTTATTGGCTCTATCATTGGGCGATGTTGGCGACGGCTTTTTATGTTTTTATCGTAGGGTTTGGGTACATATTTTATATGTTGTTGTCACATGATATATGGCTTGCTGCAAATTATGGATGGTGGCTATTTGTGATCTATATGATCTTTGGTCATTGTTGCTTTTTCTATTCCAGACGACGTTTTCTGCATTTTGCTATTGAAAAGAGATTACCGCCCATTTAGGCACAAATTATGTGGAAACCATTTTTCTTAATCGGATACTTTTTTAATAAAAAACAGCCGATCTCTTATTGGCTCTATCATTGGGCAATGTTGGCGACGGCCTTTTATGTTTTTATTGTAGGATTCAGCTATGGCGGATACATGGTAATTACCCATGATATTTGGTTTCGTTCAAATTATGGATGGTGGCTTGTTATTGGTTATCTCGCCTTTGGCCATTTTTGCTTTTTCTATTCCAGACGACGGTTTTTAAGGTTAGCCGTGGAGCGACATCTAGCTTAAGCTTGAGAGGCTAAAAATAAGCGAGCAGTTAAGTCACTCGCCATTTTGATCTTTGAGGCGCTTATAATTTGCTGCCCGCAAGGTCGAAATTATCGACACTAACCGACAAAATCGAGCGTTGTTCATACCAATCCCCTAAAACAATCCGCTTCTTTTCAGTTGTATCGGCACAAGGCTGGTGGATGGCGGGTCGGTGAGTGTGGCCGTGGATCATCCAATCTAACTGATGTTGATCAAAACGTTTGGATACTTCATCGAGAGTTACGTCCATGATCGCATCGCTTTTTTGGCTGTTTCGGGCTTTGCTTTTGGCTCGCATATTGGCGGCGATTCGGCGGCGTCTTTTTTGCGACAGATGTAAAAAACACCACTGTACCCATTTATGATGGACGATTTTGCGAAAGCGTTGATAATCTGTATCGGCTGTACAGAGGATGTCACCGTGCAAAAGCATGGTTTTTCGGCCATAGAGGTCAATGATCGTTTCATCAGCCAGAGCGGTCATCCCCGAGCGATTTAAGTAATCTTGCCGAATTAAAAAATCGCGATTACCACAGATATAGTAAATCGGTAAGCCTTGTTGATTTAGCGCTTGAAGGGCATCGGCTACTTTGATGGCGGTATCGCTAAGCAGATCATCGCCGACCCATACCTCGAATAGATCACCTAATATGTACAAGGCGTCAGCATGAGGTGCTTGTTCATCAAGAAAACGCAGAAACGCCCTGACAATATCAGGGCGCTCGTCACTTAGATGTAGATCAGCAATAAAATAGCTAACCATTAACATCTATTCGTTCACGGTGACTGAATTCACAATGACTTCATCTAACGGAACATCCTGATGAACATAGCCAAAGTTACCGGTTGGAACACCCTTAATTTTATTTACAACATCCATGCCTTCAGTCACTTTACCAAAAACACAGTAACCCCAACCTTGAGGAGTCTCAGATTTGAAGTTTAAAAAATCATTATCATTGACGTTGATAAAAAACTGCGCTGACGCTGAATGAGGGTCCATTGTGCGTGCCATTGCAATGGTACCCGTTTCGTTCGAAAGACCATTGTTGGCTTCGTTTTCAACAGGAGCATTAGTTGATTTTTCTTTCATGCCGCTGGCAAAACCGCCACCTTGGATCATAAAACCATCGATCACCCGGTGAAACAGTGTGCCATCGTAGTGGCCTGAAGTGGCATAGCTGATAAAGTTTGCCACTGTTTTTGGCGCTTTATCGGCAAAAAGTTCTAATGTGATGTCACCAAAATTGGTATGCAACGTAACCATCGGGTTTAATCCTTAAATTAAAAGAAGCTAGAGTCTGATGATCCTTAATGGTTGTGTCGCGCCTTATGAGCGCAACAAATGATGTTTCATCAGTTCAGTTAAAGATCAACAGGGTTTAAATTCTAGCGAGTTGTCGTCGCTGATGCCAGTCGAGGTTCACTTTTCAGCATATTTGTTTCAGAGATTGATGAACGATTATCCAACGTGAACTTATTTAACTGGAAAATAGAGGTTGATTTGGGTAGAGGTTCTCTTTATTGGGGTAACACGTTGGTGAATCAGATATAACGGGCATTTGCCGCGGCTGTTTTTCCCCATCAGTGGTGCTAGAATACGGCCATAAATGACAATACAGGATAGGAAGTTCGGCCGAATGTTAAAGATCTATAATACGTTGACCCGTCAAAAAGAAGAATTTAAGCCCATACATCCCGGTAAAATCGGGATGTATGTATGCGGGGTCACGGTCTACGATTACTGTCATATTGGTCACGGCCGGACTTTTGCAGCCTTTGATACCATTGCGCGCTATCTGCGTTGGCGTGGTTATGAACTCAAATTTGTACGTAATATCACGGATGTTGACGATAAGATTATCAATCGTGCTCACGAAAATAATGAGTCTTGCGAAAATTTAGTGAATCGGTTTGTCGATGCGATGCACGAAGATTTTGCAGCACTAGGCATCGGTCGCCCTGATATCGAACCGACTGTAACCACGCATATGGATGACGTCATTGCGATTGTTGAGAAACTGATTGCCAATGGGAATGCCTATGTGGGCGATAATGGCGATGTGATGTTCGCGGTCGACAGCTTCCCTGAATATGGTCAGTTAAGTCAGCAAAATCTGGAAATGCTACAAGCGGGGGCACGAGTTGATATTAATGAAAACAAACGCAATCCGCTAGACTTTGTGCTCTGGAAAAGTGCGAAACCGGGGGAACCTTGCTGGGCTTCTCCTTGGGGCGAAGGCCGTCCGGGCTGGCATATTGAATGTTCTGCGATGAATATGAAACATCTTGGCGATGTTTTTGATATTCATGGCGGTGGCTCTGACTTGGCTTTTCCGCATCATGAAAATGAGATCGCTCAAAGTTGCTGCGCGCACCACACCAAGTATGTGAATTATTGGATGCATAGCGGCATGGTGCAGGTAGACAAAGTAAAAATGTCTAAATCCTTGGGCAATTTCTTTACTATTCGCGATGTGCTTAAAGAATATGACGGCCAGAGCGTACGTTATTTTCTGATCTCGGGTCATTATCGTAGTCAACTTAATTATTCAGAAGATAACCTGAAACAGGCGCGAAGCGCGATGGAACGTCTTTATACTGCGCTGCGTGGTGTGACGGCCAGTACGCCGAATGATATTTTAGCCGAATCTTATCGTGACCAGTTTATGACTGCGATGGATGATGACTTTAATACACCGGAGGCACTGCCGGTATTATTTGAATTGGCAAAAGCTCTGAATCGGGTGAAAGATACGGATGCAGATCAAGCCAGCCAATATGCAGGATTACTGGTTGAGCTGGGGAGTGTTTTGGGATTATGTCAGGATGATCCTGAGCTATTTTTGCAGGGTGAGGCGCAAGATGACGATCAAGAAGTGGCTCAAATCGAGGCACTGATTCAGCAACGTCAGGATGCGCGTGCTGCCAAAGATTGGGCGAAAGCGGATGAAGCGCGTGATGCGCTGACCGCAATGGGGATTGTATTGGAAGATGGCCCTCAAGGGACGACTTGGCGTAAAGCTTGATTTTTTGTAGCTGAGTAGGGCTTCTATCCGCCTTACTCCGTGATGCCCTATCTTCCTTGGATCAGGGGAATGTTGTGGAACTGATTTATCCGAGTTATTCACTTAAAGCTGAATTTAATGCTTTTTGTCAGGATTATTTGGAACATGATGTGCTTCAAGGTGGTGATTATTTACAGGCGATGTCTGATTTTAATCATTATGTGGCTCAGTTACTTCACAACTCCCGCAGTGAGGATCTTCCGTCTTTTCAGACCGCTTGTTCTCATTTTTGGGCTGTAGTCGATACTCAAATTGTTGGAACATTAAGGCTTCGGCATTCCCTTCGAGATCCTTTTTTAGCCACTGAGCTTGGGCATATCGGGTATGATATTGCCCCGAGTTTTCGTCGGCGTGGATATGCGAAAGCAATGCTTTGTTTAAGTTTTGCTAAAGCTGTGGAGTTGGGGATTTTTCGGTTATTGATCACTGCGGATGAATCTAATATAGCTTCTCGGCGAGTGATCGAAGCTAATGGCGGTATTTTGGACTCGATTATTATGGGGCCGATTTTAAAACGGAAAATAGCACGTTATTGGATAGAGCTTGTATGATTTAGATGTGATTCCTATTTTATAGTCGAAATGATTTAAAAAAATTGGTTTATAAATTAGTTGACTTTATAAATAGAAAAATATTGAGAATGGTGCACATAAAAAGTTGAGCTTATTTAGCGGTTTTATATAGATATCTTTATGTGATAGAGAGGTATTTATACTTTAAGGGCATACTAATAAATTTATTTCCCACATAATTAATAAGTCAATATTAAAATAAGAGAAATATTGTCTAAAAATAGTTATGAATGTTACATGTAGAAATTAGAGTAGTTTAAATATGAATGCTAGAGAACTGACAATAACATTATTTTTTGCATGGTTATTTTAAGCATAATCCCTAAAATATTGAGCTAATAATGCAATATAACAGTACGATAATTCCTTATTAAATATAATAATTATAGCTCATAAATTAAGTAATTTATCTATCCTCATTGAAAGCGACTATGTGTATGTCGTGTAGTGGCAACCGAGGTTGTGGTGTTATAGGTTGAAGAGGGTATGAAGAATCGCAATCTAGCTGATATTCTAGTTAAAAATAATCGTTTGGGGTCAATGGGGTGCGTGTTATAAAAAGCGGACTAGTAATACGACTAGTCCGCATGAGATCAATTAAAATAATCGATTATTTTTTAGCTTCACTGTTTTTAGCTTTGCCAGCAGCTTTAGCGGGTTTGTTCTGATTGCCTGCAGGTGCTTGTGCTTTATTTTTAGCCATCTTAAACTCTCCTTTGTTGAGTGTATAGTAAACTGAACAGGGCTCAAAGTAGCACCTTGTTTGGGGACATTCGGGGACATGATCGATAAACTTGCAATACATAATAAGCAACGAAAAATCAAAGGGATATTGTTAAGTCTTGGATGGAGTATTAATAAATTTGCTAGTCGCTATATGATCGACAATAGCGATTATGACGTCGAAGAAGACGAGATTTTGCGCTTTCAGGAAAAAGTAAAAAAACAGTTGAGTCGCTTAACGGTGAGTGAGCTCAAAAATCAGGCGTTGGATGACTATTTGCAATTTCTTGAAGGAACGGATGAGTACCATAAGATTAAGGATAAGATTAAGCTCCCGAGCTCGTTAACTGGATTTATTAATGACTATCAGTTAATTCTGAATGAGGAGCGATCCAAGGTTGCTCGGCAGGTGTTAGAGGTCGCGGCTGCGTATGCGTTATCACTTGGTGCTGCTTTGGCTTTTAACGTGGTTGCAACAGCGGATCAAATGCGTTATTTGGTGATATGGGAAGGTGATATCGGTTACCGGGGGTGTTGGGAACCGGCTATTTGTGAAGTGATTAAAAATTCAGAAGGCCGATTTTATGTGCAGCAGGCCGAACTGCATTTTCATCCTGGGTTGTGTTTTATTGATGATGTGATTGCTTATGACAACAATCAGTTGATTCTCAGTGGCTATCGATATGATCGCCATGATCCAGTAGTCTATCCGACATTGAAGTATTGGGTGACTTTAACAAAAGATAGCGATAATGCTTGGCAAGTGATTGAAGAGCATTTAATAAAAAAAGAAATATTGAATACGAGTGAATTTGGCATCAATCATTTATAGTTTTATTGTTAAATCGATTAATAAATATTATGGAAAGAATAGGTATTCTATATCTAAATAATGGATGTAAATGAGTTGTGTTAGCTATTGAGTTGATCATGGTTTTATTTATCTCGTTTAACAAGAGATATGTTATCCAGTTTATTTAAGATAGTTGTATTGAGGTTGGATAAAACCGAATCGACGGTGAATCTTCCATCAACAAATATGCAATATTTTAGAAACAATGACTATCTTTTAATCATTATAATGTTTATCATTAACAGCTTGGCTGTAGATTGAATCATATGAATATGAAAGTCGTTATTCTAGAGGAATTTTGGACGTTATGAACACATTACGGAGAATTAGTATTCGTAATAAATTTCTATTGGTAATTATATTGGCGGTTATTTTACCAACAGTGATTGTCGGGGGAGTTATTCAATATGCTAGCAAAACGCTGGTACAGCATCGTCTAATTGATATTGAATTACCAAGTACGCTAAGTAATATATCACTCAGAGTGAGTCATGAGACGGGCACTTTATTAAAAGCAAGTGAGCAGCTTGCGAATAATAAATTTATTCAGGATAGTTTTCAGAATGGCAATATTTTACCTCAGGATGAACCACGGCTGATTTCAGAGTTTAATCAGTTATTACAGCAATATGATTTATCCGATGTCAGTCTGGTTAATACGGAGTCTCGTCGCTCTTGGGATCAAAATGGTTTCATGCGTCAGTTAAACCAACCTCGTGATAGTTGGTATTTTAGTTTTGTTGAGTCGAATCAGGAAACTAATGTCAGCATGTCTCAAGCTGATAACGGCGATATGATGATGTTTATCGATTATCGCAAGCCCAACGGTTTATTAGTGGCGAGTATGGCTAAATCGGTCAATTCAATGGTTAATCTGTTGAATGGATTCCAGATCGAGAAGTCTGGTTATGTTTTTCTGGCTGATACCGATGGCAAAATCCAGCTCAATCGTAATCAATCGCTGGTGAATCAGAATTTGAATGATCTTTATGGCGATGAGACCGCAACGTTATTACAAAAGTCGGACTTTAATTTAATCAAAACCCAGTACCAGGGGCAGTCGGTTTTTGTGGCCACGCGCTATATTCCTTCCATGAATTGGTTTGTCGTTGCTCAGGTTCCGGTTGGGGAAGTATTTGCCGATATCCATCATATGGATATGCAAATTCTTTTGACCATTGTGATCGTGGCCATTATTTTCATTTTGTTTGGTTTTTGGTTGGCGAATGGCGTGACCCGTCCGATTAAAATGATTGCCGCTCGCTTTAGTGAGTTGGGGCATGGCGGGGGCGATTTGTCCCAGCGTTTAACTCTTGATGGAACGGATGAGATAGCGCAATTAAGCCAAGGCTTTAATGATTTTGTAGGACAGATCCATCAGTCGATGCACGAGGTGGCATCGACAGCAGTACAGTTGCAGACTGAAGCAGAGAAAGTTTCTAAAAAGGCGGCTATAACGCATAGTAATAGCCAGCATCAGCATGATCAATCATTGCAAATTGTAGCGGCAATGAATCAGATGGGGGCCACGATTAGTGAAATTGCATCCAGTGCGTCGACCGCATCCGATAGTGCTGATCAGGCGTCGGTGAATACTGAAGAAGGTCGGAAGGTGGTTAATCAGGCTAAAGATGTGATCCATAATCTGGCCCAAAATATCAGCAAAGCGAGCGAACAGGTTCAACGGCTTGCTTCTCGGACCGATGATATTGGTTCGATTCTGGATGTGATTCAAAATGTTTCCGATCAGACCAATTTATTGGCGCTTAATGCAGCGATTGAAGCCGCTCGAGCCGGTGAACATGGGCGTGGGTTTGCGGTGGTGGCTGAAGAAGTTCGGAATTTAGCCCAACGCACGGCTGATTCAGCGGGTCAAATTCAATCGATGATTGAAGTTTTGCAACGTGATAGTCAGCAAGCGGTTCAGGCGATGCAGGAAGGGCAACAAGTGACTCAGGACGGTGTTGATGCATCGGATCAGGCTGTTGCGGTATTAAGCGAGATATATGAACATATTCAGGGAATTAGTGACCGTAACCGTCAAGTTGCTACCGCAACCGAAGAGCAAGCAACGACTGTTTTAAATATCAATGAAAACATTGAGGGAATGAACGATATTAATGATGAGACGACGCAAACTGCCGATGAATTAGCACAGGCGAGTCAGCAATTGCATGAGCTTTCTAATCGTCTTAATGCTTTAGTCGGTCACTTTGAGTTATAAAATTTTATTTTTCGTATCATTGAATATTTGATTGTGCATTGAGTGATACGATTTGGCATTCTGCGTCCTTTATGAAATGTTAATGTTCATCATAGGACGCAGCATTTATTGTTCGTGTATATCCAATAAAATTATCACGTTGTAGTTGTTCTATTCATTCATCTGCATCGTTAAAAAGTTAGCCCATAGGTTCTTAACGCTCTCTCAGCTTGTTCAGCTGAATAAAATTGAATGGCTTTCATGCCAACGGCTTCAGCTCCGGCAACATTATGCGGCATATCATCTAAGAAAATACATTCACTGGGTTCTAACTGATATTGGTTAAATAATTCATGATAAATTTCTTGTGAAGGTTTCATATATCCCACTTCGGCGGAAACGATTGCGCCATTAAATAATGGCCAAAAATCATATTTGTTTTTTAGGTAAGCTACGATTTCATGCACATTGTCAGTTAATGCATAGACGCCATATCCCGCATCTTTAATTTGTTGCAGTAATGCTTTGGAGCCATACAACGGGATCAGTGATTCGCGGACATAATAGAATAAACGTTCAGCATCTTCTGCCTTTAAATGAGACCGTTCCTGATAGAGCTGCTTTACTTCTTCCTCGGTTGTTTCTCCAAGATTGAGCGCTCTCCAGAAATCAGTTCGGAATAAATCTTGTCGTAGCATGAGCGGATCAGGGTGTTCTGGGAATGTTAGTCGAGCAATTTCTTCAGGGGACCATCGAACCATAACATTTCCGATATCAAAGATTACATTTTTAATCGTTGTAGCTTGAGACATAGCGGCTCCTAGACCTACTGTTTTAAATGAAATATCACTAGATAAGACGGAGTGTGATTGAATGAAGCAATCAATATTGTATTCGACTTATTCATGTAGTTCTCTGCCTTATATTGTAAATTTAGGGTTTGTTATTGCTGTATTGGGGACATATTTTGATGACTCATCCCTGTGAAATTCAATGATCAGGAGGCTGGCAATCTTTCGTGATTATTGGGTCTCTGGGAGCATTAAAACTCATCGCAACGTTTGCTTCACTAATGAATTGCCATCAGTTGCGTTATGTTTTAAACGCGTTTCATCTGAATAAAAAATTCGACAATAAAAGAGCCATATTCCTTAGAAGACAACCCGAAAGTGCCAATGATTGATTGTCGTTGCTTCGTCATCGTGATCTAAAATTTCACCTATAAACTACTAAGATACTCTGGATCATCTGAAACGTCATTCGTTGACCATTTTATTTAGATACCGTGGGATAAACCGCGCAATGCGGGCTGTATAAAGATGTGCATTTTTTTATAGGTTACAAATAAATAGCCATTATCAACATTTAACCCATTTCCGATTGTTCTTATAATATTGACTTCACTGATCAATATCATGTTCTTAACATCTCTGGGAGAGTAACAATGAAAATAGATATGCAAGGTAAAACGGCGTTGGTTACCGCTTCAACAGGTGGTATTGGGTACGCGATTGCACAGGGATTATTAGATTGTGGTGCTGAAGTTCTCATCAATGGTCGCAGTGACTCATCGGTAGCTCGTGCATTGGCCTCATTGCGGACCCAATATCCTGATGGTGGGGTTAAAGGGATTGTTGCGGATTTATCGGATGCAAATGGTGTCAATCGGTTATTAGAGCAGATTGAGACGCCGGTCGATATTTTGGTTAATAATGCCGGCATTTATGGCCCGCTAGATTTTTATGCAACTGAGGATGCGATCTGGGAGCAATACTGGCAAACCAATGTGATGTCTGGTATTCGGTTATCCAGAGCATTGACTCCGGCAATGGTCGAGGCCGGTTGGGGACGGGTTGTTTTTATCTCCTCGGAGTCGGCCCTAAATATCCCATCGGATATGATCCATTATGGTGTGACTAAAACAGCTCAATTATCACTGTCTCGGGGGCTTGCTAAACGCTTGGCCGGAACGGGGGTGACCGTGAATAGTGTCTTACCGGGCCCTACGATTTCCGATGGATTTAAAGCGATGTTTGAACAACAGGCCAAAGAAACTGGACAGACGTATGAGCAATTAGGCAAAGCGTTTGTGATGGCGCAACGACCAAGCTCAGTGATTCAGCGGCCGGCTTCGGTTGAGGAGGTAGCCAATATGGTGGTGTATGTTTGTTCGCCACTTGCATCGGCAACCAGTGGTGCAGCCTTGCGTGTTGATGGGGGTGTCGTGGATGATATTGTTTAATGCCTCGTTGTTTGGATGTTTATGCCGGAACATTTGAGAAGAATAGATAGATGAGGCCGTGAATGATTTGTGAGTGTTTCTTGTAATCTTCATGAGTGACGTAAAAAATGATTAACCGTCAAACGGCCGCTACGTTGTTAGTGGCCGGGACCATGTTTATGGAAAATCTGGATGCTACGGTTATTTCAACCGCATTGCCCGCGATTGCGGAAGACTTTCATACGTTACCTGAATATTTATCGGTTGGGGTTGCTATTTATCTAGTGGCTTTAACGGTGTTTATTCCGATGAGTGGTTGGTTAGCGGATCGTTATGGTGCTCGGCGGATTTTCTCATGGGCGATCGGGATTTTTTGTGGTGCATCGATATTGTGCGCCTTGAGTTCGAATCTATTGACGTTCAGTATCGCTCGATTACTCCAAGGGACGGGAGGGGCGATGATGGTCCCCGTCGGACGGATGGTCATTTTGCGTCATACGCCAAAACAAAATATGGTGCGAGCGATTGCAATTTTAACTTGGCCTGCTTTGATTGCACCTATTGTAGGGCCGGTAGTGGGGGGCTGGATTACCGTCCATTGGGGATGGAGTTGGATATTTTTGCTAAATGTTCCACTAGGATTGCTCGCTCTGATTGCTAGTTTGAACCTGCTCTCGAATCACTACATACCCATGTCGCATTTTGATTTTTTGGGATTCCTACTGAGCGGATTAGGATTCGGCTTCTTTATGGTGGGCATTGAAGCCATGAGTCGCAACGATACGCCGAGATCGGGGGCTTTCAGTTTCGTGATAAGTGGGATTGCGTTATTGGCCCTGACGAGCAGGCATTTTAAGCATTGTAAAGAACCATTATTTAATTTAAAGCCTTTAACCATCCCGACCTTTCGGGTATCGATTGTTGGGGGATCGCTTTTTCGGATTGCTATTGCATCGATTCCCTTTCTATTACCATTGATGTTTGAGATTGGATTCGGGTTTAGTGCCGTAAAAGCTGGGGCACTATTGTTATGGCTGTTTGCCGGTAATTTAATGATTAAACCTGCCACCACTGCCATTATGAACCGAGTTGGATTTAAGCGATTGTTGATAGGAAATGGCATTTTAGTGGCTTTGGGGTTTGCGATCATGAGCCTGTTTTCCCCCTTAACTCCACAATGGTTCATTATGCTGGTGTTGTTTGTCAGCGGGATGAATCGGTCTATCCAATTCACGGCCATTAATACGATTAGTTTTGCTGATATTCCAGCGGCAATGATGCGTGATGCCACGACGTTGCAATCAACGGTGCTACAGATGAATATCGGAACCGGGATCGCTTTGGGGGCGTTATCATTGGCACTATCCGCTTTGTTTTTCCCGGTAATCGGAGGAAAATTGCAAATAGTTAATTTTCAGTGTGCTTTAGCAATGATGGCGATCATTGCACTACTAGGTGTGAGTGATAGTCTGTTTCTATCTTCTAACGCGGGTTTATCCGTATTGGAAAAGTACCATTCCGTGCATTTGTAATACGGTTCATAGTGAAAGCTAATTGTTCGAATACTAGTGCAGTGATATAACTGGTATATCTTTATAGAATATAAATTATAGCATCAGAGGGATGGTTTATTGATGAAAGACCGTTGGCTGTTTGGGGTTAAATTGGGTTAAATCGTAAGTCATGTCATGACCCAAAGTTAACAGTCCTTCGTGTCAATATCTCTCTTGAGGAGCAAAAAGTGGAAGCGCAATTTGAATTTTCTGGCGATGAAATTGATTTAGTTAATGTTGAAATATCCGGCCCTCGTTTAGTCCTGCGATCAATTACGGCCAGCGATGATCGATCGGTGTTTGAATCACTGACTCCGGATATCGCAACATTTATGGTTGAAAAGTCTGCCGATCACATTGGTCAGACGAAGGATTTCATTCAAACATCGCGCAATAGTATGTTAAGAAAACATGAATTAGTCTGTGTGATCACGAATTATCGTTCAGAGTTTTTAGGATGTTGTCGATTGTCTGCCCATCAGTCAGCCCAAACGCTGGAGTTATCCTTATGGCTTAAAAAATCTGCACACGGGCATCGTTATGGGCAGGAAACCGCGTGGATGTTAGCCCAATGGGCGTTGAAGAATTTAAAATTTGATACGCTATTATTCCCTGTTGATAAACAAAATATCAAAGGCTGCTCGGTGGCTGCAAGTCTGGGAGGGGATATCACTTCTGAAAGGCAAACATTGTCTGGTCATGGAACAACTCTGAATGAGGTCGTTTATTGTATTACCTCGAAAGCGTTGTATGAAAAATTATCCCGAGAATATGTTTCGATTTAAATACTGCTCGAGTTTTGTTCATTGAGTGACGAGTTGAGCCGGCTCGGTCACTCAAATGGATAATTATTTTTAGTTCGTGGGCTTTTCATATCTTCTTTTAACATCGGGACGACCTAAACGTCGCCAGGGGCTGTTGACCTTTCGTGGTTAAATTTTGTTCAAATCAAGCCTGTTTTGAACAAGGTGCGGTCTGTGACGCTTAATGAGTTAAGCAAACAGGGCACAACACCGTTCAGGATGGATTTAAATGAGCCCGAAGGTTGCAAAAACAATTACAAAAGGTCAACCAGCCCCTAGTAGAAGGTCGTCTCAGATATCTCTTTGATTTATTAAATTCACGAATAACTTTATTCATAATTTATCTCTATTCTATTGGAAGAGAACTTATTAGAGTGGACGATAAATATCCAAAAGGAAGGATGCTATGAAATTACATTATCTCGCCAAGATAAAGCTAATTTTATTACTTTTGATGAGTTGTGTATCATTTGTTACTTCCCCAGTAACGAGTGCTGAGTCGTTGTCATCTCAGTCTAAACCTAAAATAGGGATTATTGGTGCGGGGTGGTTGGGGGGCACCGTGGGTAAAGCTTGGATCCGGTCTGGATATCAGGTGATGTTTTCAACGCGTCATCCGGATAAGTTGCAATCAATGGTTACCCAGTTGGGCGCGAAGGCTTCGCTTGGGACCCCTCGAGAAGCCGCTGCTTTTGGGGATATTATTCTTATTGCGGTGCCTTATTCCTCCATTGAACAAATTAGCCGAGATTTCGAGCCGGAGTTAAAAGGTAAAATTATATTAGATGCAACCAATGCGCATGATGGGCCGGATCAAGCGTCTAAAGACGCGGTGGATCATGGCGTTGCGGTTACTTCCGCTAAGTATTTCAAATATGCACGGTTAGTTCGGGCCTTTAGTGCTGTCGATGCAACAGCTATTGAGGCATCATCGCTTCGAAATAGTCATAAATTAGGCGTTCCATTAGCGAGTGATGATCCTCAAGCGATGGCTATCGCTAAAAAATTAGTGATTGATGCTGGGTGTACTCCGGTGATTGTTGGGGATCTGTCAAAAGCACATATGTTTGAACGAGGCAATCCTGGGTTTCGTGCGAATACCACAGCTCCTGTATTACGAGAGATTTTAGGTTTAGCGGATGATTAGTCGTCGAAAATCTAACTGCGATAGGGTAGGCGAAATTAAATGGGGATAGTCGATTGAAAGCGAATGCTAGTGTAAGTTTTATTCGTCGATTTATCGGATTCCAACCCGGTGAGGGAGTTCTGGTTGCATGGTCGGCACTGTATATTATCGCCTTATTTCTAGCTTACTATGTCCTGCGTCCGATTCGGGATGAGCTGGGGGCCGCGGGGGGTGTCTACAATCTACCTTGGTTGTTTTTAGGTACTTTAGTGGCCATGCTGATCATGAATCCAATTTTTTCTTTTTTAGTTAAAAAATGGTCCCGACCTCAGTTTATCGCCATTGTTTATCGCTTCTTTATTTTAAATTTGGTGTTATTCATTGTGGCGATTCAATGGGCTACACCGGCACAACATGTCTGGATTGGTCGCATTTTTTTCATTTGGGTTTCGGTATTTAATCTGTTTGTGATCTCTGTTTTTTGGTCGCTGGTGGTCGATACCTTTAGTAGCGAACAGGGAAAGCGTATTTTTGGTGCGTTATCGGCAGGGGCCACTTTGGGGGGAATTATTGGCGCCGGATTAACCTCATTATTGGTGGCGCATATTGGTCAATCTGGGTTAATGATTATATCAATTCTACTGTTGGAAGTGGCGGTGCAGTCTGCCAGACGGTTAGCTCTTTGTCAGTCAGAGGGGCATCCCTCCGTTCAGCAGTACAATCGGCCGATTGGTGGAAAATTATTAGCGGGAATTGTCGATACATGCCGCTCGCCTTATCTGTTGGCGATTTCTGGATTTATTTTGTTACAAACGATGACCGCCACATTTCTCTATTTTGAGCAAGCGCATATTGCTCAAAACTATTTTAGCGATAGAGCTGCACGGACTGAATTTTTTGCCAGAATTGATCTGTGGGTTAATAGTTTAACACTGATGATTCAACTGTTTGTAACAGGGCGGGTAATTCGTTGGCTGGGTATCGGAGCTGTTCTATGCACGTTACCGCTGGTATGTTTGATTGGTTTTTCTTCATTGGCATTTATGCCATCGATTACTGTTTTCTTGGTGGTTCAGATTGCTCGTCGGGTGGGTAACTACGCTCTGACGCGACCTTCTAGAGAAGTGTTATTTACGGTTGTTTCCAGAGAAGATCGCTATAAGAGTAAAAATTTTATTGATACGGTGGTGTATCGAGGCGGTGATCAAATCGCCAGTTGGTCATATGCTGGGTTAATTGCTCTGGGTCTTTCTATGTCGGGTATCGCAATTGTAGCTATCCCCATCAGTGTGATTTGGTTAGGCCTTGGAAGTTGGCTCGGTTTGCAGCAACGTAAGCAAGCTCGAAAGCTAGCGGAAGACCTCAGTGAGGGCGAACATTTAGTGAATCATTAATAAACGCTTTTTCCTTCACATCTATTTATTGAAGCTGCAAAATCTCTCCCTAAGAGTGGGCCATATTTCGGGAAGCCTCTGGTACTTTAAATCGAGCTTTTGCTGTCACCAGCGCATGCTCGTGGCTAAAGATCCCACTCTGCATCCAGTAAATTCCATGGCGGCATTGATCTTGTTTCGCATAAATATCAACAACCTGTCCGATGACAACGGGTTTATGGTAGCGGATATTTAAATCTACCGTCATGGCTGCAACATGATGAGCTAACAGGAAATGAGTCATCGCGGAGTCCAGTAGTGTACTAGCAACTCCACCATGTAATAGATGATCATATCCTTGATAGGATCCATCGACATAAAAGCAGCTATGGAGGGTTAATGGATCAATCCAGTCAAATTCTAAGTGAAGTGATTGAACTGAATGAGACGGACCACAGGCAATACAATGATCGTGATGCGTCTCAAATGAAGAGTGGGTAGACATGGTTATTCCTGATGTTGATGGCGGCAGCAGTGATGCCCCTGACCTTTAGAGTGACATTCTGCATCAGACTTAGCATGCTCATGGCAATGCCCTTGCCCATGAGCTTGGCCCTGATGTTGACAACAACGCTGGTGATCTGACGGCATGCGATGGATCGCTTTGATTGAAGGCCGTCCCTGACTCACATCGGTGAGTTGGGTTGCGATTTGCGTGATATCTTCCAGCTGAGAACGAATGGTTTCAAGTGACTGGTTACGATGAAGCTGCCAGATTGTCAGTCCGTGGCGTAATAAGCGAGATAACATATTTTGGCCAATGTTACGGATCAGCAGTGTATCGATTTCCAGTGCAAGACATTGGGTCAAGATCAGCTGTTTACCTGAACATCCTTGGCTCAGTGCTGGATTTTCAAACTCCGCAAGGGCGCGACCCGATGGGTCTAAAATTACAAATTTATCAGCACGAGTGAAGTGATTGGAGACAAGATCTTGTTGCATCGGAATAGCGATTTTCATAAGGTTCCCCTTAGATTGTATTGTTAGCATATGCTATATAGTAACTCATTTTTAGCATATGCCAATAAAAATTCCGATATTTGATTAAAAATTTAGGGATGAGGATTATTTTTCGATATCGTTATGTTCAGATATCAAAAGTACCTTTCCGTTGAGCAGGCAATCTGTGACTTTAAAACGAGCCGATTTGACAAGATTGGCTAAAGTTTGTCGTGAGACATTCATGGCTAATGCGGCTTGTTGCTGCTGCATTCCCTGACCATCAACCAAGCGCATGGCTTCAAATTCATCAGCATCTAGTACTTGTTCGGCTAACTGGGTCATTGGAACCCCGTTTGGTTTAAAGCAACTATTTGCGGGTCGTCCACAGATATTTCGGGGCAATTTTGGTCGTCCCATATCATCCTCATTCCGGCTATTCTATAGATTATAGGCAAATTATAGCGCTTTAGAGCACTATAGTTTGTTGGGTTCATCTATCATTATAATGATTTATGTTCGGAAAGATAACAGTCTGGGGGGCATAAATGTCCCGGTGGGTCACAGGGCATTTATCCTGTTAATTTTAAAAAGGTAGATGATACGAAATGGCCATTAGGCTTTGATTCCCATCCGTTAAGAGCGGATAAATCGACGTTGTAGATAGGTTCGAACCGGGACCACAAAATGCTCCTGAAAGATGAGCGCAAAGAAAATAGTACTTAATAAATAGAGTCCATATCCCGGTAGTGATAATGAAATCTGAGCTGCTTTGGCAATGCAATAAGGTTGATCATTCAGACAGGCTAGAGGAGCGCCACGTAAAAATTGTTCTATCGTTCGCCAGAGACTAAATAACGGAACATGAAATGCGAAGATGGGTAGAGAAGCTCCTCCGAGTCTAGGCAACCAGTGCCGGATCCATTCAGAACTGGGGGCTTTGAGTTGTGCACAAAGATAGATGAGCGCAATTTGAGCCGGTAATAGTAAGCCGTTGTGCAGCATAAAATACCAGTAATCTTCTCCATGAGTGAATAGTAATGTCGCAATAAAAAACGCCCCTATAATCCCGAGACCGATGAGGCGCATGTTGGTTGGGGTGAAGGTTTTTTCATTGAGGCGTATTTGACGAAAAAGCGCATAGCCGACAATTCCCGCTAAGAATTCAGGAAGGCGAAAAATAGGCCCTCGTTGTAACAGTCCGGTATAGGGCATGCCATATTGATGAGTGATCACTATAAGTAGTGGTGGAATGAGGTAAATCACCCCAATGACAATGAGCCAAATATGGGGGCGGCGTACATTGGCGAGTTTAGGGGCGATCCAGGGGAACAGGAAATAGAAAAAACAGAGTGTAGATAGAGACCAGAGGGGGGCATTAAAAGTAAGAAAATAAGGGTTCCAAGCCTGTAACATAAAAAATTGGAGCAATAAATTAAAGGCGAGCTGGCCGTTATCCATATAGTGTCGGAATAACTCGGGATGGGTTTGTCCCAAAACTTCATGGGTATCGTAGATAACGAACCGCATACTGGCTGTTGTTCCCTCGGGAGGGATAGCAACCCAGTTCATGAACATGATCACCAGAAATGAAGCTAACAGTGCCATGATATGGATGGGATAAAGATTAAAAAGCCTTTTTTTCCAGAATCCGGAAGCCTTCTCCTTTAGCTCTGAACCGCGGACATAAACATGAGTGAGTAAAAATCCGGATAAAATAAAAAACGTACTCGTTGCAAAAAATCCCATACTGGTGATTTCACTTAATCCCCATACTTTTTTCAATTGGGGATAAACATGTGATGTGTGATAGATCATCACATAACAACCTAATAAAAATCGTAGCCATTCAAGTCCTATGAAACGCTCTTTTTCTAATCGTTGAGTGCCCATATTCGCTATTATCTCTCAATGAAGTGTTTTGATGTTGGTATCGTAGATTTGCAGTGATGCTGGCTATAATAAGTCGATTTTTGTTCGATGAGTCCAGTACTTTTTCTTATTTTTCTAGGTTTTTATATACATATCGTATTCAGGTAGGGGATTTTCTATATCTTGATTATCGCTTAAATATTTACATTGTTAGCGGTCGGTATATATCATATCCCGTATGATGAATACCTGATAAAAGGAGGAGGGTATGTCTGCATGGCTGGCGTATTTAATGTTGTTTATGGCGATTATCTCGGAAGTGATTGGTACATCGTTTTTAGGTAAGTCAGCGGGATTTACGCGGTTGGTTCCAACTCTTTCTTTTATTGTTTTTTATGCCGTCTCGTTTTATTTATTTTCTCTGACCCTAAAAATAATTCCGTTGGCCATTGCCTATGCCACATGGGGCGGCGTGGGTATTATTCTGACTGGATTTATGGGTTTTTTTGTATTTAAACAGCGCCCGGATAGTGCAGCTATTTTAGGCATTGCCTTTATTATTATTGGGGTAGTGATTGTGAATGGTTTTTCTCGAATGAATGTGCATTGATGATTGCTTTATGATCCAGATGAAGACGGCAGTTAAAAAAGAGGTCATTAAATTGTCATAATGGTCTGTTCTAATGCTTGGGACAAAACCTGACTTTATTGCTCTTTTATAACGCTCTTATTAACCGGCCTTTGGCCTGTCTTTTATACAGAAGTCCCTCACATGATGTGAGGGACTTTTTTTGAACTAAATTCTTGCTTCACGATCAGAG